>JAUXEE010000090.1 GCA_030618065.1 Gemmatimonadota bacterium | reverse complement strand
GTGAGGGAGTCCCGGGTCGCGACAACCGAACCGGTCGCCCTGAAGAAACGACTTCCTTCCAGGACAAACCGCTGGGCGTCGATTTCGTAGGGAACTTGCTCAGCTTCGGACTCGACTTCCCTTTGAGGGAGAGCCCGCGTGACCGGGAGCAACATGACCGAATCCGGAGGCGATCCGGTCGAATCCGGGGGCGATCCGGTCGAATCCGGAGGCAAAGCCGGGCCCTCCTCCGCGGGGTCCGAAAGGACCACTTCGGGCTCCGGCTGCCGAGTAGGGTAGAGGGTCGCGTGGGGTCGGCGCCCCGTCACCGTGAGAAGGTCCTCAGCTTGCTGGGGCCCCGCCCTCACCAGGCGGATGTTGTCGCCCCGGATGACCGAACCCTCGGTCAGATCGGTCAGAACGGCGTTTCCTTGGGCAACGAGACGCCTCTGATCGCTGAAATACTGGGCCTCGTCGGAGGTGAGGCGGGAATCCTGGTCCAAGAATACCACATGCCCCCAGAGCTGGTTGTAGTTGGTGGACTCGTAGATCCTGGCGCTATCCGCACTGATCCGGACTCCCCCGGGGCAACGGATGGTGGGGGAGGTGAAGAAGAACATGCGAGTCTCGTTGGAGAGGGTGGTCATCACCATGCCGCCATGAGACGGGACGTCGCATCCCACCTCACCCCCCTGAGCCCAACCCTTCACCGGGGTCACGAGAAGGGCCGGCAGAAGCCAAAGAAGGCCGATTCGGATGGCCCGGGCCGGGGGCAGGCAAACGCGCCTCAATCCGGGGCCCCTCCCCCTCCGCCCGTATTCCTGATGCTTCCTGGACCGACCACGGTCCTCCGGAAGTTCAGATCCGATTCGAAGCCGAAACCCTCGGATATCCTCCCCGGCTCGATCATCGTCGTAGCCGAATCACTCCAGATCCGGTCTCCGTTGGGATTGTAGTGGAGCTCTTCGCTCTCCACCCGTTTGTCTCCTTCGGTGATTACCAGGATCACCCCCCCCTGGGCCAACATCTCACGGGTGTTCGGATTGAATCGGCCACGATCTGCCGTAATCCGGGCCCGTCGAGCCCCAGATTCGGTGAAGAGGATCAGCTCCGGTTTTCTCAGGTGGTAAAGGGAGGAATCGCGGTAGAAGAAGGCCGTATCGGCGAAGATCTCCCCTTCCTTGATACCGTCCAGGGTGATGAGATGCCGGAGGCCCTGGATCACCATATCGGCCCCCGTCTCCAGCAGGGGTGGGGAAGCTACCGGAGTGGACTCCTCCTCGCCGCAGGCTACCGCGAGTAGTGAAAGCGCAATGGCGGCGGCAAAGCTTCTTCCTCTTCCCCGAGGACCACTCCGTAGTCGATACAAGTGCTTTTTGATAACCATCATACGGCCCCTGACCTCATAAGATCATGGAGGTGCACGATTCCTTCCAATCGATCGTCCTCATCGACCACGGGAAGGGCCATGATCCCGTGCGTCTCCATGACATGAACCGCTGCCGAGGCCAACTCACCCAACCGAGCGAGCTTGGGAGTCCGGGTCATGACCTCCCGGACCGGGAAATCGAGGAAGCTCTCGCTCCGCTCCATGAGGCGGGTGAGATCCCCGGCGGTAACCACCCCCACCACCCTTCCCTCTTCATCTACTATTGGAACAGTACCCCGCATCTTGGCCAGAGGTACGATACAGTCCCGGATCAGGGAGTCCTCGTCCAAGGAAGGGTAGTCGTCCCCGACCATGACATCATCCACACGAAGGGTCAGTTTTCTCCCCAGGGAGCCGCCTGGATGGATCCGGGCAAAATCCCCGGCTTCGAAACCCTTCTTCTGAAGGAGGACCACCGCCAGGGCGTCGCCCATGGCCAGGGCGGCCGTGGTGGAGGTGGTGGGGGCAAGGTCCAAAGGACACGCCTCCTCCTCCACCGAACAGTCCAGAGCCACCGCCGAGGCCTTCCCCAGGGACGATTCCGTGTCCCCGGTCAGGGCGATGATGGGCACCCCGAGGCGAATCAGGTAGTCGATAAGGCCCGCCAACTCGGAGGTGTCGCCGCTCTTGGAGATGAGGACGGCCACGTCTTCCCGGCCCACGATCCCCAGGTCCCCATGGAGCCCCTCCACGGGGTGAAGATAGCTTGCCGGCGTCCCGGTGGAGGTGAAGGTGGCGGCAATCTTTCGCCCGATGATGCCGCTCTTCCCAATCCCGGCCACGATGATCCGGCCATGGGCCCCCGCCAGAACCTCCACCGCCCACACGAAATCAGCCCCTACCCGGCTGGCCAACCCATCGATGGCCCGGCTCTCGGCCTCCAGGACCCGCCTGGCTTCGTTGAGGAGATCTTCTGCGTTGTCGGCGTTCATGGCCGTTTACTCCTCCTCCCCTTCCCCGCTCCGGGCCGTCACGTATGCCTCCACCAGGGCGTCCCAATCCCCCCGGCCCTTGAGGATCGCTTCGCAGAACTCTCTCACCGCACCCTGGCCTCCACGACACCTCCCCTGCCAAAGGGCGACCTTTCGAACCTCCTCCGTGGCATTTCCGACCACAGCCGGAACGCCGACCTTCCTCAAAACAGCCAGGTCCGGGAGGTCGTCACCCAGCATGGCGACCTGATCCCAATCCAGCCCCTGGCGCTCCAGAATCCCCCTGATGGCGCTGATCTTTTGCGCCCCTCCATCCTGGTGGCATTCGGTGATATCCAACTCCCGGGCCCGAATCGCCGTGGCTTTGGACACCCTTCCCGACACCACGGCCACCTCGATCCCCGCCCATTGAAGGAGCCGGACGCCGAGCCCATCCTGGATATCGAACCGCTTCATCTCCAGGCTTTCCCCGCTGGGGAGAGCCCCTATGTAGACCCCTCCGTCCGTCAAAACACCATCGACGTCGAGAACCACCAACCGAATCTTCTTTGCGTTCTCTTCGGATAGGACAGGGGAGGGACCGAGTCCTTCATCTCTTCGGCTCTGGGTCATGATCGAGGACCTCCCTCACCGAGAGCACCCCGAAGGGCCAGCATCCGCTCCAAGAGGGGTCGAAGCTCCGTCAGAGGAAGCATGTTCGTGCTGTCCGACGGAGCTGTGGCAGGCCTTGGATGGGTCTCCAGGAAAAGACCGTCACACCCGGCGGCTACTGCCGCGAATACGAGGGATGGTATGTGCTCCGGATCGCCCCCGCTGGAACCCGCAGCCTGCCCGGGCCGCTGCACGGAGTGGGTGGCGTCGAAAATGGCTCGGACACCTGTGGCCTCCCTGATCCTTCTGAAGGAACGCATGTCCACCACCAGGTTTCCATAACCGAAGAAGGTTCCCCGTTCCGTCACTACGACCTCAGGGGAGCCGGCCCTGCTGGTCTTCTCGACAGCGTGGGCCATCTCCTCAGGGGCCATCCACTGCCCCTTCTTGATGCTCACCACCTTGCCTGTCCTTCCCGCCGCCACCAGGAGGTCTGTTTGTCGACAGAGGAAGGCCGGAATCTGAATCACGTCCACCACACGGGCAGCCTTCTCGGCGTGGGAGGCCTCGTGGATATCCGTGATGAGGGGAAGCCCCGTCTCGGCCTTCACGCGAGCCAGCAGCTCCAAACCCTCCTCCAACCCGGGCCCCCGGGGTGAATCGGCTTTGGAGCGATTGGCCTTGTCGTAGGAAGCCTTGAAGACGATGGGCAGGGCCAAATCCCTGGAGATCCCGGCCAAGGCACGACCGATTTCGAGGTTAAGGCCATCGTCTTCCAGAACGCAGGGCCCCGCAATGAGCGTAAATCTCTCAAACATTCATTCCTCCCGCCCTGGCCTTTCCTGGCTCCCGCTCTCTGCGCCAATCGGCGTCGGGACCGATTCGGCTTCGAGGTGGCCGCCTCGCCGTGCGGCAGCCTCCACGAAAGAGGCGAATAGGGGATGCGGCCGGGTCGGCCGGCTCTTCAGCTCCGGATGGAACTGACATCCGACGAACCACGGGTGCCCTGGGATCTCGATCATCTCCACCAGCCGGCCATCGGGAGAAAGGCCGCTGAAGACCATCCCGTGTTCCTGGAAAGGCGCCCGATACTCGTTATTGAACTCGTATCGATGCCTGTGCCGTTCGCGGATCTCATGAGTCCCGTAGATCTGGGCCACTCGGGAGCCATCGGCCAGCTTGGCTGGGTAGGCCCCCAAACGCATGGTCCCGCCTTTGGTGGTGACCTTGAGCTGGGAATCCATCAGGCAGATGACGGGGTGGGGGGAGTCCTTATCGAACTCGTAGGAATGGGAGTACTCCATCCCCGCTACGTTTCGCGCGAATTCAATGACAGCGCATTGAAGACCCAGGCAGATCCCGAAGAAGGGCACGCTCCCTTCCCTAGCCCTGCGGGCGGCCTCGATCATCCCCTCGATTCCTCTTTCGCCGAAGCCGCCGGGAATGAGGATCCCGTCGTATGCCTCCAGCTCCGAGACCGGCTGGCCCGCCTCATACCGTTCACTGGAGAGCCACCCGATCTCCACCCCGACGTCGTTGGAGATACCACCATGGATAAGGGCCTGCTGAATGGACTTGTAGGAATCAACCAACTCGGTGTATTTGCCCACGACAGCGATGCGTACGGGCCCACCCGACGGGGATCGGATCCTCTCTACTATTCTCCGCCATTCGCTCAGATCCGGAGCCCCGGTCTCCAAGCCCAACAATTCCACCACGAAGTCGTCGAGTTTTTGTCGTTTCAGCTCCAGGGGCACCGCATAGATGGTGTCTACGTCCAAGACCTGAATCACACCGTTCAACTCGACGTTGGTGAAAAGGGAGATCTTCTTTCGAAGGCCTTCGTCCATCGGGTGTTCGGTTCGGCAGATGAGGATGTCGGGTTGAATCCCGATCTGCATGAGATCCCGGACAGAGTGCTGTGTCGGCTTGGTTTTCAGCTCTCCCGCGGCGGCGATGAAGGGGACGAGCGTGAGGTGGATCACCAAGGAGTTTCCCCGGCCCACATCCTGTCTGAACTGCCGGATGGCTTCCAGGAAGGGGAGGCTCTCGATGTCACCGACCGTGCCCCCGATCTCGGTGATGACCACGTCCATACCGGGACCGAGTCGGCTGATGCTCTCCTTGATCTCGTCGGTGATGTGGGGGATGACCTGAACCGTAGAGCCCAGGTAGTCCCCCCGGCGCTCCCTGTCGATGACGGTTTGGTAGACCCGGCCCGTCGTGATGTTGTTCGCCTGGCTCAGGGAGGCGTCCAGGAACCGCTCGTAGTGTCCCAGATCCAGGTCCGTTTCCGCGCCATCGTCGGTGACGTAGACCTCACCATGCTGGAAGGGAGACAAGGTCCCCGGATCCACGTTGATATACGGATCGAACTTCTGGAGGGTCACCCTCAAGCCTCGCTCCTTCAGGAGCCGGGCCAGGGATGCGGCGGCGATACCCTTGCCCAGAGATGAAACCACTCCGCCCGTAACGAAGATGTACTTGGTCGAAGATTCCATCGTTTCCGTCATCGATTTCCTTTGGCTTGACGGTGTACAGTGAGATCCAGGAGCCTCTCCTCCATCCTGACTACGTCCGCCGGTGTATCCACACCGGGATCGGCCGCCCCTACCACCGCCACCCCGATCCGCGCACCGGATCCCAGGGGCCGAAGCTGTTCGAGTTTTTCCAACTCCTCCAATGGAGACGGGGCCTGGGCCACCCAGTTTTCCAGAGCCTCGGGTGTGTAGGCATAGAGCCCGATATGCCGAAGGAAAGGCTCTCGGCCCAATTCCTCGGCTGAGGGCTTTTCATCCCGCTTGTAGGGTATGGGAGATCTGGAGAAATAGAGGGCTCGCCCCGACCTGGCCTTTACGACTTTCACCACCGAGGGGTCCTTCCGGGTCTCCATGTCCAGGAGTGGAGTGGCGCACGTCCCTATCTCCCAACCCCTCTCCCGGACCAACTCGATGGCTGCCCCCAGATGGGCCTCTTTCAAAAGGGGTTCGTCACCCTGGATGTTGGCGATGACCTGGTAGCCGGAGTACCTCTCCAAGCGTGCCACTTCCGCCACACGGTCCGTACCGGAAGGATGATGGGGTGAGGTCAGCTCGACGGGGGCTCCCATGGCACGGCAGACCTCCGCCACCTCCTCGGAATCCGTGGCGACCACGGCTTCATCCAAGACCTTCATACCCTCGATCCTGCGCCAAACCCACTCAATGAGAGGGCGGCCGAGGAGGGGGTAAAGAGGCTTGTTGGGGAGGCGGGTAGAGGCGAGCCGGGCTGGAACGATGCCCAGAACGCGGCTACTCATGGGCGCCATCCGGCGCCGGGGGACGGGTTCGGCGATGCAATTTTCACGCCACTAAAGGTAGAAGAGGGGGTGGCAGGGGGCAAGGAATTTGGAGAAAAGAGGGTCATGCCCCCCATCGGGCCTCGAAGTCAAAGGGCCAAGAAGTTCTGCAGGAGCGTGATTCCGCCCTCCGAAAAGAAGGACTCCGGATGAAACTGCACTCCCCAAATGGGATAGGCCGAATGGCGAATCCCCTGGATCTCCTCGCTGAACTCCTCCGGATCGGACCAGGCCACGACCTTCAGTTCATTGGGAAGAGAAGCGGGATCGGTGACCAACGAGTGATAACGGGTCACGGTCAATGGATCCGGAAGCCCCTGGAAGATCCCCTCCCCCGTGTGGTGGACGGAAGCTGTCTTCCCATGCATGATCCGGCCGGCCTTCACGGTCTTGCCACCAAATGCCTCACCGATGGCCTGATGCCCCAGGCAAACCCCCAGAAGGGGAATGGATGGGCCCAGGGCCCGGATGAGGCCGACGCTCACGCCGGCCTCTGCCGGTGTGCACGGCCCCGGGGAGATCAGCACCTTTTCGGGGGCCAAGGCCCGGATCTCCTCCACCGAGGCCTCGTCGTTTCGAAGCACCCGGATCTCGGCGCCGAGCTCACCGAGGAACTGAACCAGGTTCCAAGTGAAGGAATCGTAGTTGTCCAGGACGAGAATCATGCCGAAGGATCAGGCCTTTTCCCTTTCTGCACAAGGGTTTACGGGGCCACGTTACGGGGCCATTCCACGGGGAAAGGACAACCGTGGAGACTCGGGCCAATCCAGCTTGTTCCACTAAGGCCAAAAGAATGGGGAAAGGTCAGCCGTATGGGGTGTAGGAGGATTCCATGTATCAACGATGTCTGGTTTGTCACACACCCTTCCCGCCCAATGAGAGCCTGGAGCATTTTCCCCTGGGTAACCGGGTGGCCTACGACCCTTCCAAAGGTCGTCTCTGGGCCATCTGCAAAGACTGCAAACGCTGGAGCCTGGCCCCCATCGAGGAGCGGTGGGAAGCCCTGGACGAGTTGGAGAAGATCGTCCGGGATCGGGCCCGGCTTCTCTCTCAAACCGAGAACATCGCCCTCCTGCGCTCCGGG
>JAUXEE010000287.1 GCA_030618065.1 Gemmatimonadota bacterium | reverse complement strand
GTTCGACTGGGACGAATAATGTCCAGAGAAAATCTAGTCCATACTGGGCGGGGGGTCGAGCTGGTCAGGAAGCTGGCTGGGGAGGGCGATCGGATCTTCACGATCAGCCGGGCCCGGGAGCTGGCTCCGGTCGTCGGCCTGTCGGAGGGCTACCTGCGCCAGGCTCTTCACCACCTCACCAAGTCCGGATGGCTGGTCCGCCTGCGCAGGGGACTCTACGCGCTCTCGACCTCGGTCCCGGGGGCCACGCCGGTCCACGAATTCGAGATCGCCATGGCCCTGGCCGATCCGGCGGCGGTCTCTCACTGGTCGGCCCTGCACTATCACGGCCTGACGGAACAGGTGCCCCGGAAGGTCTTCGTTCTCACTACGACTGAGGCCTCGGTTCCTCGGGTGAGGGGCGAAAAGGCCAACCCCGTCATGGGTGGTTTCCCTGTCGGCGGGATAGTCTACCGGTTCATCCAGGTCAAGCCCGAGCGGTTTTTCGGTACGGAGAAGGTGTGGATCGGAGAAGCCCGTGTGACGATCACTGATCCAGAGCGCACGTTGCTCGACGGCCTCTCGATGCCCCAGTACTGCGGCGACTTCGCCGAGGTTCTGCACGCATTCGAGGCTTGGGCCCAAGCCCTGAGCCTTGAGAAAATCATCGGATACGCCCTCAAGCTGGATGCTTCGACGGCCAAGCGTCTCGGCTGGGTGCTCGAACGCCAGGGCGTTGAGCCATCGAATCTCGAACGACTCGCCGCGCTTCCGATCAGGGGCTACCGCAAACTCGATCCGACAGGCCCGCGCAACGGACCCTGCAACCGGCACTGGATGATCCAGGAGAACCTACCCGGATGGGTCAAGGCATGAGGCCGCTTCGCGCACGCCTCCAAGAAGCGCGGAAGCGTCTAGGAATTCCGTGGCAGGTCCTCGAGCGGGACTATCTTCTTTCGTGGGTGCTTGCTGGTATCGGGCGGGTGGAGTCGATCCGCAACACGCTCGTATTCAAGGGCGGAACAGCGCTCAAGAAGTGTTACTTCGGCGACTATCGCTTCTCCGAGGACCTGGACTTCTCCGGGCTAGAAGGTGTCCCAACCGGCGATGCCATGGAACGGGCAATCGGGGAAGCCTGCGGCGCGGCGGTATGGCTCTTGGACGAGTACGCGCCTGTGGAGATCGAATGGGAACGGTACACCGAGAACGAGCCGCATCCGGGAAGTCAGGAGGCCTTCATCGTCCGCGCCCGTCTTCCGTGGCAGAAGCAGCCGCAGACACGAGTCATGATCGAGATCGGGGTGGACGAGAAGATCCTCAAGCCCTCCCCAAAACGGAAGATCATCCATGGATACGGTGAACCGCTCGAAGCGGAGGTGCGGGCTTACTCTTTGGAAGAGATCGTCGCGGAGAAGCTCCGCGCGATCCTCCAGCACGTGAGGAAGCTTCAGGAACGTGGCTGGATTCGCTCACGCGCGCGGGACTACTACGATCTTTGGCGCGTTCTGGAAACATACAGGGACCGGATGGACCTCTCTGACTTCAGCGTCTTCTTGCGCGAGAAGTGCGCAGTACGAAACGTCGACTTCACTGGTCCCGAGGACTTCTTCCAAGAACCCATGCTTTCGTATGTTGAGAAGACCTGGGACCAGTGGCTCGGTCCCCTGGTGCCCGGGCTGTCGTCCTTCGAGACCGTGATCGGTGAACTCCGTCCGCAGATCGCGACCCTCGTGTCCGCCGACCAGTAGCTGAAACCTCCCCTCTCAGCCGGGTTGAAGACATGGGCATTCGCGGCGTCTTTGACGTGATGATCAGGCGGCCGCAGAGGGTTCAGCAGGCCCAGCGACCGCAGCCCCCTACATCAGCTGGGCGAAGAAGTCGTTCCCCTTGTCGTCCACCAGAATGAAGGCCGGGAAGTCCTCCACCTCGATCTTGTAGATGGCCTCCATCCCCAGTTCCGGATATTCCAGGATCTCTACCTTCTTGATGTTCTCCTTGGCCAGAACCGCTGCCGGCCCGCCGATGGAGCCCAGGTAGAAGCCGCCGTGCTCTTTGCAGGCTTCGGTGACCTGTAGGCTCCGGTTCCCCTTGGCGATCATGACCATGGAGCCTCCGTGGGACTGGAAGAGGTCCACGTAGGAATCCATCCGTCCCGCCGTGGTGGGGCCGAAGGAACCCGAAGGCATCCCCTCCGGGGTTTTGGCCGGTCCGGCATAGTAGATGGGATGGTCCTTCAGGTACTCGGGCATCTCCTCCCCCCGGTCCAGGCGCTCCTTGATCTTGGCGTGGGCGATGTCCCGGCCCACGATCATGGGCCCCGTCAGGGCGAGGCGGGTCTTTACCGGATGTTTGGCCAGCTCGGCCAGGATCGCTTCCATGGGCTGGTTGAGGTCGATGGCTACCACCCCCTCCTCCCGGCGGGAACGGTACTCCTCGGGGATGAACCGGCCCGGGTTCCGTTCCAGCTCCTCCAGCCAGATTCCATCCCGGTCGATCTTGGCCCTCACGTTCCGGTGGGCCGAGCAGGAGACGCCCATTCCTATCGGGCAGGAGGCGCCGTGGCGGGGGAGTCTCACCACCCGCACGTCCAGGGCGAAGTATTTCCCTCCGAACTGGGCCCCGATGCCGGTCTCCTGGGCGGCCTTCAGAAGCTGGGCCTCCAGCTCTACGTCCCGGAAGGCCTGTCCCAATTCATTTCCCTCGGTGGGGAGCTCGTCCAGGTACCCGGTGCTCGCCAGCTTCACCGTCTTCAGGTTGGCCTCGGCCGATGTCCCACCGATGACGAAGGCCAGGTGGTAGGGAGGGCACGCCGCCGTGCCCAACGTCTTCATCTTCTCGGTGAGGTAGGGGATGAGGCGCTCCGGGTTCAGGAGAGCCTTCGTCTCCTGGAAGAGGTAGGTCTTGTTGGCCGATCCCCCGCCCTTGGCCACGAAGAGGAACTTGTACTCCATTCCGCCGGTGGCGTGGAGATCGATCTGAGCAGGCAGGTTGTTCCCCGAGTTCTTCTCCTCGTACATGGAGAGGGGGATGGTCTGGGAATACCTGAGGTTCTCCTGGGTGTAGGTCTCGTAGACCCCCCGGGCTAGCGCTTCCTCGTCCCCCCCTCCGGTCCAGACCTGCTGCCCTTTCTTCCCGTAGATGGTGGCCGTTCCCGTGTCCTGGCAGAAGGGAAGGATGCCGTCGGCGGCCACCTCGGCGTTCCTGAGCAGTGCCAGGGCCACTCCCCGGTCGTTGGGGCTTGCCTCGGGATCGTCGAACACCGCCGCCACCTGCTTCAGATGTTTGGCCCGTAGGAGGAAGGACACCTCCCGCATGGCCTCCCGGGCCAGTAAGGAAAGGGCTGCTGGATCCACCCTGAGGACCTCGTTGCCTTCGAACTTCCCGACGGAAACGTGTTCGGAGGTCAAGTGCTGGTAGCTGGTGGTGTCGCCGGTGAATGGGAAGGGATCTTGATATGCGAACTCTGCCATTGGTCTGGCTCCTCGTGTCGTTTCGTCGGACCCGTCGGACCCGTCGGACCTGTCGGACCTGTCGGGGCCCGAAATCCTAGATGTCGTAGTACCGGGCCACTTCCCACGGATGGGGGACGACCCGCATGTCCTCGATGTCCTTCCTTTTCGTGCTGATCCACTCGTC
>JAUXEE010000308.1 GCA_030618065.1 Gemmatimonadota bacterium | reverse complement strand
CTTGGCCATAGCCGCCACCCGGGGAGTGTTGATGACTTTCGGATTCACCGAAACCTGTACCGCCTCCAGCACATTCCGGCCGGCGAGATCGATGGCGGCGGCCTGACGGAAGGCCAGCGCGATATTGGCCTTGTCGGCGCTGATCATGGCCCGGACCACCCTATCAACGGACCCTCCGGCCAGGTAGTGGGCCTCCAGTTCGGCGATATCCAACTCCAGACCGGCCTTGTTCGCCCAGATGAGGGGCCGGACAACAGCCGGCGGGCTCACCTTCCGGAGTCTCATGCCCACCAGATATCCGATCCCGACCTTGACTCCGGCTGAAATGGCTTCGACCCAGAGCCGTACAGGTATGGCCCAGGCGAGGAGTGATAGAAAGGCAACTGCGGCGACGAGAAAAACGGTCGTCACACCCAACATTTGATCAGCAGGCATTTTGCCGAACCTCCATCAGAACCGGACCCGCGTAAGGCGGATCTCAGGAAAGGTTGCACCCAACAGCGACTCTTTAATCTCCAGACTCCTCAGACTCTCCAGACTCCTCAGACTCTCCAGACTCCTCAGACTCTCCAGACTCCTCAGACTCCTCCGGCTCCGAAGGTCGAAAGGGCCGCACGACCAGGCGATATCCCTCAGAGCTCACCACACGGACATCCGTTCCGTCTTCGATCCATTCCGACTCCGAGACTGCGTCCACTCTCTCTTCACCGATAAGCACGGTCCCAGCGGGCCGGAGGTCCGTCATGGCCACCCCTTCCCTGCCAAGCAAATCAGGCCGAGGGGCCGCCGAGGCCCAGCCCTGTTCCCTTTTGCCCTTCCTGAGGAGAAAAACACCACTCCTGGCCAGACGACTGCTCTGGGGGAGGTGCCGAAGAAGGGCCCACGACGTGATGAGAATGATGAGAAGGCTAGTGGATAGGATGGCCCCGGCCTGAGCAAAGTCCGGAACCGTGGGAAACCCCCCGATCATGCTCATATAGATTCCCCCCAGGACGCCGACCCCACCCAACACCCCGAACAGCCCGAACCCGGGGATGACGAAGACCTCAACGGCGATGAACACCACTCCTGCTCCGAAGAGGAGGAGGTCCTCCGTCCCCGCCAGGCCCAGAATCAGATGAGACCCGAAGAAGAGAGCCAGGGAAAGGAGGCCGGCGAACCCGGCGATCCCCAACCCAGGCGATTTGATCTCGGCGATGAGCCCGAGAAAGCCCAGGGAGAGAAGGAAGGGGGCAACAATGGGATTGGAGAGGAAGCGGACGATCCGCTCGGCCCAATTCACCTCCATCGTCTGTACCGTAGCTCCCGTCAAACCGAGCTCGGCCAGTAGGGCGTCCCAGTCCTCCACCTCCTCGGCATATCCCAGTTCGACGGCTTCCGACGTGGTAAGGGTGAGGAGCTTTCCAGCTTCCACCACACCCTCAATCTCGATGTCCTCGTCCACCATGGCCTCGGCCACAGCCGGGTCCAGGCCCCGATTCTCGGCCAAGGTTCGCATCTGGCTCCGCATGGCCGAGACGATCTTCTCAGGGGCTTTTTCTCCCGACCCCACGATGGGAGTGGCTGCCCCAATGACCGAGCTGGACCGCATGTAGATCCGATTCGCCGCCAGGGCGATGAGGGCCCCGGCCGAGTAGGCGTGACGGTTGACGAAGGCGTAAACCGGGATCCCGGAGTCCCCGATGGCATTGGCGATTCGCTGAGCGGCATCCACCCGCCCGCCGGGTGTCTCGATTTCCAGAACGACGGCTTGGGCCCCGCTGGCACGAGCGAGCTCCAGACTTCGCTCCACGAAGGGAGCGAGGCCAAGCTCGATATCACCCTGGATCGGTACCAGGTATACCTCGTCGGAGCGCTGCCCGAGAGCGGGCGCAGGAACGAGACTCAACCCTGCGACAAGGCCGAGTGCTGCGAAAAATAGGTGGCGACCGGACATCTCCCATCCTCCCCTAAGGGGTCTGAGCCCTGGAATACCCCGCACAAGAAAGAAAAATCCGCTCCCCGGATGGCCCCAGGAGCGGGTTCTTCCATCGGACTCTGAAGAGGCCTCAGGAAGTATCTACTCCCAGGAGCTGGCATGCATAGTAAGCCCGGCGAATCGCTCGTGGATAGTCCCCCTCGTCGAGGGCGTCGGAAGCCCCGTGCATCAGTCGCCGAATCCGGGTCAACTCTTCCTCAGAATACGAAGTTAACCCGAAGTTTCTTCCCATGGCATCCGTGGCCCGTTCAATCAGCTCCATCGCCACCTGTTGTGGACTCACCTCCCAAAGGACATCCGCTGTACGAAGAGCCAACATCAGGGCACTCTCCCCCTCGCCTCGCCCCAGGGCTGACCGCGCCTCAGAGTGAAATCTTCTGGCCCGATCCAATGCATGGGAGATGGCCTCCAGACCTACGACGGACCCCATGGCCTCCACCGCGGCAAGGCTCAACGCATTCCGGTCCAAAACGTCCTGGGTGCCGGCAACACCCATGACCGGATAAAGGTGCTGAACCGCCGAGGGATAGATCTGGGAACGTAACCGAGCCCCCTCAGACTCACCCAAGCTCCAGGAGTCCCACCAGCCCTCGGCCTCGACCGCACCTTCGAGGGCCAACCCATGGTCGGAGAGAAGAGAGGGAACGGTGGATAGTCCGTCGGCAAAAAGTACCGCGCCGCGGGTCTCCGGAGCCACGGCCAGGGCCAGGGGATCGGTCCCGGCGTCCATGCAAGCGGACACCGAGAGTGTGGATATGACACACCACGCCAAGGTGCTGAGATCACGTGAAAGGGCAAACGGACTGGGCACTGGCTCCAGATCTCCTCGGAACTCTATGACGGCTCGATCCCTTGTTTTTGCAAGGGGCATACCGGGATTCCCTCTTCCTTGCCCCCCCTCACACCCACCGGTAGCTTCTCGATCGGACGCTCGATCGATTTTGATAATACCGTATCGTAGGCCATGCCGGAAAGGGGCGGCCCCGTGGAGCGGAAGAAGAAATACGACGAGAAGCTCCTGCTGATCCTGGACAGTGCGTGCGGGATCTTCGCCGAAAAGGGATACCATAGCGCCAGCGTTCGGGACGTGGCGGCAGCAACGGGAGTGAGTCCCGCCGGCCTCTATTACTACTTCCAGAGCAAAGAGGAGTTGTTGCATCTCATTCTGGACGCCTGTCTCTCTTCCCTCCTGGATCGGATTCGGGATGATGTCG
>JAUXEE010000313.1 GCA_030618065.1 Gemmatimonadota bacterium | reverse complement strand
TACCAACGGTACCCAGAGAACTTCGTCCACCTCACGGCTGGAAACCCGCGCCTCGGTGCCTCTCGGCACTCCGAAGACGTACGGGAAGATGGTGATGGGTGGAAGACGGGTGCTTGCGGGGATCATGGACTCCAGCCGCCCCAGGTGAATCCCCCTCTCCTCCAGAGAAAGGAAAGTCTCTTCCTCCGTTTCCCTCATGGCGGTGTGGAGGAGGCTCAGGTCTGACGGGTCCCGTCGGCCGCCCGGGAGAGCCATCTGCCCGGACCATGGATCCCCTTCCGCCTCGGCTCGTTTGATGAGGAGGAGCTCCAACTCGTCTCCCTCCTTCAAGACGACGGAAACGGCTGCGTGGGTCCTGTTTCCAGCATCCACAGGGATGGACTCGAGGCCATCTTCCACGGAGAGGAGTTCCTCTCGAAGGATCGAGAGTCGAGGATCGAGCGGAGAAAGATCGTGGCTTCGCATGGGAGCCCCTACCCCTGTTGACTCGGGAGGTTCGCGCCGGGAACGGGGGGCCGGGGGCGGGGGGCACGGGGCAGCCCCAAGATCACATTTAGCTTCCGAGGGGCCCCTCACTCCCGGGTCGTTTCCGAGGATCGTTCGCCGGGAAGCTCGACTCGAAACATCACGACGGTCTGGACGTCGAATTGATCCCTGACTATCCCCAGGACCCATTCCCGGGTAAATACGGGTTGCGGGTATCTGCTGAGGCCGTCGGGTGTCCGCACCGCACCCAGGTATGAGCCGTCCTCGTCGAAGACGTCGAAGAGGATGGGTTCCCTCCACTCGTTCGGGATGGCGTCGGGGTCGGCAGGATCGTAGGAGGGGTCCTCCACCTTCCTGGCCGGTTGGTGGGTCGCCACCCACAACGTGCCGTCCTCCCCGGCGTAGAATCGGCTGAATGGAGGTTTGACGTCGGGAATAGGCGGCCCATTCCAACGCCAGTTCGGCTCGGTGTAACGCATGTTTCGGACCGCACCGGCTTCCTCCTCTCTCCGTTCTCCGGAGCCGACGGCCACCGGTTTGAAGACCTTTTCGATGCGAAGGGCAGGCCCGTCCTCCCGGAGGAGGGTAATGGCGTACTCGGTGCTGATTCCGTGAATGAAATACCCCTTGGGGCTGAGGACCGCGTTCTCAGTGGGCCCGAAGGGCACGGAGTTTACGCTCATGCTGGTGTTTCCCTCGTCGTCCTCATGACTGGCCTCGATGGTCGGCTCCTCCCAGGGGGTGTCGGGAATCTCCAACGTGTCACCGGGTGCGCCATCGGGATTGATCTGCACCAGGCCCGTCTTCCAATCGGTGACGCTGGCCTCGGGGTCCAGGAGAATAAGCGCGTGGGACCGGTCCTCCTGATCCACGACCATTCGGCGGGAGGTGTTGAAATTCCCCCGGATCCGCCATGTGTCGATGGCCTCCCCCTCGGGCGAGTAGACCTGGATACGGGCGTTCCCGGGGTCTCGCAGGACGATCCGGCCATCGGAGAGAACATTCAGACCTCCGTCGGGCCCTTTGTACTCGCCGGGCCCCTCTCCCCCTCTCCCGAAGGTCGTCCGGTAGCTGCCGTCCGCGTTATAAACCCGAAGGGCCGGAAGCTGCCGATCCATGACGTATATGGTGCCGTCTCGGCCGTGGGCAACGGACACCACGTCTCCGAAGATGTACTCCTCGGGGCCATCGAACATGCCGATGGAGACCTCGGGAATCAGTTGGGCCGTGTCTCGCCAGAGACTCCCCGACAGGGTTCGGACCACGACGGTGTCCCCGATGGTGTCGTGGGCTGCCACCCACTCGCCGGCGCTTCCTCCGACCCCTCCCGAGGAGCATGCAGCGCCGAGAATCGCAGCGGATAGGAGGAGAAAGGTCGGGCAGGGAAGAGGGACTCGCCGCATGGGATCGCTTTCGTGGGGGCCTGAGCTGGGACCGCTGAAGCTGTCGGGAGATTAGATGCCGGCTGGAGAAGAAGGGTTGGGTGAGTGGGGTGCTCCCTACACCCCTCGGGCATTCGGATTCCAGATGAGCTTGTGGAGTTGGATTTGAAGCCGGACCGGGAGGTTGTCCTTCAGTATCCACTCGGAAAGCGCGCTCAGCTCCAACTCACCCGAGACCGGGGAGAAAAGGATGGCTCCCAACGTCCCTTCGATAACCCGGCGGTCGAGCCCTCGGTCCCGGACCATGCTACAGGCCCAGTCGTAGTCCACCCGGTCCTTGAGGACGAACTTCACCTCGTCCCGATCAGTGAGATGGTCCAGGTTGGACCAAAGATTTTTGCTCTCCTCCCCGGATCCGGGACACTTCAGGTCCATGATCTTGTGGGCTCTGGGGTCCAAGGGCCCCACGTCGATGGATCCGGAGGTTTCCACGAGAACGGTGAAGCCTCGTTCCAGGAGCTCCGTGGCGAGTCGGTAGGCGTTGGGTTGGATGAGGGGCTCGCCACCGGTGATTTCCACGAGCCGGCAACCGAAGCCGTCAACCTGCCGGAGGATCCCGTCGAGGGAGACCTTTTCCCCACCGTGGAAGGAGTACTCGGTGTCACACCAGACGCAGCGAAGGGGACATCCGGTAAGTCGAATGAAGGTGCAGGGAAGCCCGGTCCAGGTGGACTCCCCCTGAATGGAGTGAAAAACCTCGGTGACCCGAAGGTACTCCTGATCGATCACTGGTCCCCTTTGGCGCGCGTCTTTCCCTTTGGCCAGAGGAACCCCAGGGGAGACTCCTGAATCAGGCTGCCGGCGAAGAAGAGCATGTTCGCCGGGCGCTCCGCCAGCCGCCGCATCAGGTAGGGGTACCAGGATTCACCAAAGGGGACGTAAACCCGGACGTTGTAGCCCTCATTGCGGAGTTTCCGCTGAAGGTCCCGGCGGACACCATGGAGCATCTGGAACTCGAACCGCTCCGGCCCGATCCCCTCCTTGCGAACAAATCTGACAAGGGTGTCGATGATTTCGTCATCGTGTGTGGCCAGGGCTGGGTAGTTCCCATCGGTGAGGAGGATCTTGGCGACGTCCACGTAGTTCTGATCCACCTTCCCTCTGTCCTGGAACGCGACTTCCGGGGGCTCGGCGTACGCCCCCTTGCAGAGACGGACCCGGGCTCCCAACTCGTTCATGCGGAGGGCATCCTCCATGGTCCGCCGGAGGTAGGACTGAAGGACAGG
>JAUXEE010000329.1 GCA_030618065.1 Gemmatimonadota bacterium | reverse complement strand
GGATCTCCCCATCGTAGTGCGAATGAACGCCATCGACTATGTAGAGGGTGGATTGGATCTGGAGGACGGCCTTCTCCTGGCCATGCGCCTGGCTGAGTGGGGAGTCGACGCCCTGAGCGTGACGTCCGGGACCATGTGCGAATCGGTGCCGTTTTGCCTGTACCCTGCGGGAACGCCTGAAGCCCACCTCCTGCCAATGGCGGCCCGGATCCGGGAAGCCTCTGGTCTCCCGGTCATCGTGGCCGGCCGCATACGCTCTCCCGATGTAGCCAGAAGAGCTCTGGAGGAGGGACAGGCGGACCTCATAGGGCTGGGCCGTCCCTTTCTGGCGGACCCGGACTGGGTTCGGAAGACGGAGGCCGGTGACGAGGATGGGATTCTCCTCTGTGCCGCCTGTCATCAGGGGTGTTTGGGGGAACTTCGAAAGGGAGCGGGAACCCACTGCCTGGTCAATCCCCTCACTGGCCGGGAATCCGAGGTCGAGATGGTGCCCGCAGCCAAGCCCCGGCGTGTAGTGGTGGTGGGGGGTGGGCCGGCCGGACTGGAAGCGGCGTACGTGGCGGCCACCAGGGGCCATCGGGTATCCCTCTTCGAGGAGAAGGGCTCCCTGGGAGGCCAACTATCCCTGGCGGCGCGGGTGCCCCACAAGGAAGGATTCGGGGATGTGATCCGGCAGCTGGCCCTGATGGCGGAACGGGCAGGGGCAGCGATTCACCTGGGCACCCATGTGACATCGGAGGATCTTCTGGCAGAGAAGCCCGATGCCGTTATCCTCGCCACGGGGGCGACTCCCCTTTCTGGAGCCATCCCTGGAGCGGAGAACATCCCCTGGGTCCTGGCCGGGGAAGTGTTGGAAGGGGAGGTGGAGGTGAAGGGGTCCACGGTTCTTCTGGTCGGCGGGGGCCTGGTGGGCCTCGAGGCCGCCGACTTCCTCTCAGCTCGAGGGAATAAGGTCGTCCTGGTGGAGATGGAGGAGGAAGTGGGAACCAAGCTGGATCCGTTACCCAGAGCGATGCTCCTGAAGAGGCTGAAGGAACAGGGGGTCGAGATTCACCCCAATACCACGGTGATCCACTTCTCCGATGGGCAGGTCCTGGCCATGAGAGGGGAAGAGGAGGTCCGTATCACTGCTGATACAATTGTGTTGGCCGTCGGCTTTCGGCCCAATCGGGCGTTGGCCGACAGCTTGGAAGGGAGTGGCTTGGAGTTGCACATCATTGGTGACGCCTTGGAACCACGGGGAGCCGGCGAGGCCATCTGGGAAGGGTTTGAGATCGCGGCGAAGCTGTAGGGTGGATATTCGATACTCAGGAGGAGGAAGAGAATGAAGATCGGCATCATTATTTGTGATCGATACAGGGGTTGCCCCGGGGGGAAATGCTTTCGGTCGGTGGACCAGCGAGAAGGCGCCTTCTCGATATACCCAAAGGATGAGCCCCTGGAGGTCGTCGGCTTCGTGGGATGCGGGGGCTGCCCCGGGGGCAACATCGAACATGCACCGGAGAAGATGATGGCAAACGGAGCCGAAGCCATCCACCTTGCCACCGGGTTCGTCGTCGGGTATCCGCCCTGTCCCTGGTTGGAGTACTTCGTGGAGTTCATTCAGGAGAAGCACGGCGTGCCCGTGGTGGTGGGCACCCACCCCATTCCAGAACACTACCTCAGAACCCACGACGCCCTCCCATCCAGATCGATCCTCCGTCGATATGAAGATCTCGTCGCCACCCAAGAGGTCAGAGAGGCCTACGAATAGAAGGGGGGCGGCCAACTCGTGTAAGGAGAAGGATCATGGCTGAGCAACTTACGTCGCACGAGGTTTTCGGGTTCCTACGCCCGAGACAGGTCCACGCCATCAGTGAAAACTCCGAAAAGATTCACCTTTCCGCCGGGGACACGGTGTACGAGCGGGGGGCCAATGCTGACCACTTCTTCACCGTGCTCGAGGGGGAGGTCGCTCTGCACCTCCCAGGGAAGGGCGGAGTCAATGTCCTGATCGAGCAATTGACGAAGGGGGCCATGTTCGGATCCTGCCTCTGCTTTCAACGGACTTCTTACGCACTGACGGCCCGTTCTACGGGGGACTCCGTCCTTCTGAAGGTCAGGAGTGAGGTCCTGAAAAAGCTCATGGAAAAGGATCTGAAGATGGGATACGCCCTCCAGGTTCGGATCTCGCAGATCTACTTCAACCGCTATATCGACTCCATGCAGAAGCTCCAGGCGATCGTAATGAACATTCCAATTGAGTCGGCATGAGGCCGATCTCGGACGGGAAAGCCGAATAGGGGGGGCGGGCATCCCATATCTGCCCACAGATGAAAAGAGAGGGGCGGTAAGATGGCTATTCCCACGCTGAACGCAATCGGATTCTGTGCCCATTACTCAGAGGAGGGCGATTGGGCTTTTCGCTATGCACTGAGGTTAGCCCGGTCTCGCGGAATCAGACTGAACGTCTTTCATTTCCTGACCGATCCGTACGACCCGGATGCCGTGCCGCCCAAGCTCGCGTCCCGGGATGAACTAAATCGGGTCATATCGGCGCGGGAGCGGGAACTCCGGATGTACTACGAGGATCGAGCAGGGGATTACCTGGAGGTGGGTTTTCGTCTCTGCGAAGACAATGAGTGGCTCGAGCTACATCGGTGCCTGGTGGACGATGAGTTCCAGGCCCTGGTCCTGGGCTACGTCGGGAGTGAAGCCACCTTCTCCGGGAAACCCATCGAGGAGTTCGCCTCCAGTTTCATCTGCCCCGTCGTCCTCGTGGGACCGGACAGCCGCACCCAGTTCCACGTCAACGAACCCGCAGCGCTAATCAGCCACAAACTAGGTGTTGCTGAAGGCAGCTGGGAAAAGATTCGACCAG
>JAUXEE010000307.1 GCA_030618065.1 Gemmatimonadota bacterium | reverse complement strand
CTCGCCTTGGAGGTGTCGGAGGTCCTGAGCATGGGGGGAAAGCTTTTCTTCTGTGGGAACGGGGGCTCGGCTGCTGACGCCCAACACCTGGCTGCCGAGTACGTGGTCCGGTTCCAAAAAGAACGGAGGCCCCTGTCGGCTCTCGCTCTGACCACCGACACTTCAATCCTGACAGCCGCGGCCAACGATTTCGGGTTCGAGACCCTCTTCTCCCGGCAACTGGAAGCCCTGGGTGCCCGTGGTGACCTTCTCTTCCTCCACTCCACCAGTGGGGAATCGGAGAACCTCATCCGGGCGGTGGAGTCCGCTAAACCCATGGGAATCCAAACCGTGGCCTTTTTGGCCAAAGGCGGAGGGCGACTGGCCTCTCTGGCGGATCGGGCCATCGTGATTCCCACCCGGTCCACGGCTCGAGCTCAAGAGATGCACCTGACCCTCGGCCATATCATCTGTGAAATGGTGGAGGACCGGGTGTTGGCGGATCGGGTTTTGGGAGAGAACGGATGAACGACCTTATCGATCTTCGGGGAAAAACGGCCGTCGTGACGGGTGGGTCCAGGGGTGTGGGTAGGGCGACGGCCCTCCTTCTGGCCCAGGCCGGGGCCTCTGTCGGTATCGGGTTCCGAAGCCGGGATAAAGAGGCCCAGGAGACCGTAGAGGCCCTGAAGGGCATGGGAGTCCATGCCTGGGCCGAAGCCGGGGACCTGGGTGATTCTCGTGATGCCCAACGGCTCTTCAAAAGAGCCGATGAAGAGTTCGACGGCTTGGATTTCTTCATTGGGAATGCCGGAATCTGGCCTCCGGACGAAATCTCCATTTCCGAAATGACGGACGCCCATTGGCGCCGAACCATCCAGGCCAACTTGGATTCCATCTTCTACACGACTCGGGAAGCTGCCCAAAGGGTCCGTGACGACGGTCGCATCGTATTGGTGAGCTCCACCGCCGGGCAGCGGGGTGAGGCCTTCCATGTGGATTACGCCGCCAGCAAGGGAGCCATCATTTCCATGGTGAAAGGCCTTTGTGTGGAGCTGGGGCCTCGGGACGTCACCGTAAACTGCGTGGCCCCGGGTTGGATCGACACCGAGATGGCCGAGCCCGCTTTCGGTGGGGGAGAAAAGGAGGCCATCGCCCGTACGATACCAATTGGCAGGATTCCTCCGGCTGAAGACATCGCGGGCCCCATCGTCTTCCTCTGCTCCCGCTTGGCCCGACATATCACGGGGGAAGTCCTGAACGTCAACGGGGGCTCGGTCCTGGTGGGGTGATGGATCGGAAACCGCAGGCGCCGGGATACGTTCTGTGGGTCACGAAGACCCTTGAAGAGGCGGGGTACGAGACCTGGGCGGTAGGTGGCGCCATTCGAAACACGCTCCTGGGAATCCCGGCGGGAGACTGGGATATGGCTACCCGAGCTCCGCCCCCGGTGGTGCAGAGGCTCTTCCCCCGAACCGTGCCTGTGGGGATCGAGCATGGGACCGTGGGGGTTCTCACCCGTGACGGGATCCTCTTGGAGGTCACGACCTTCCGGAGGGATGTGGTGACCTCCGGGCGCCACGCGGTGGTAGAATTCGCCGATACCCTCCTGGAAGACCTGGCTCGGCGAGATTTCACCATCAACGCCGTGGCATGGCATCCGACCTGTGAGGAGTTTCAGGACCCGTTTGGCGGCCGCGAGGACCTGGACGCCCGCCTCCTGAGAACCGTCGGGGATCCTGGAGAACGATTTTCTGAGGATTACCTTCGCGTGCTTCGAGCCCTTCGGTTTTCAGGCCGGTTCAGCCTCCGTGTCGATGATGAGACATGGAGAGCCCTCTGCGACTCCACGGATCGACTGGGCATCCTCTCGCCGGAACGGATCAGGGAGGAGCTCATGAAGGTCTTAGCCCAGGACGCCAGACCCTCCGGTGCCCTGGCCCTCTACGCGGCCTCGGGGGTTCTGGGGGCCCTCTACCCGGAACTATCGTTGGTGGAGGGGTGCTCGCGTCCGGGACGGAAGGAGGAGCTGTGGGCTCATTGCCTCTTTTTGACGAACCTCCTGCCACCCGGGCGCCCAGCACTCCGCCTCACTGCGCTCCTCCATGGCCTCGGGATTCCGGAAGGAGACGGGGTTGCGGGGGAGGGCTCTGACCTTCGAGGTCGGGACCGGGCCGCTGCCCTCATGATCCGATACCGTTTTTCCAACGCTCGGGTTCGGGAGGTCACCGAGCTCATAGGGATGGGCTTGGAGCCTCCCCTGTATCTCTCGGATCCACCGGGACTCCGCCGATGGCTTCATCGAGCCGACCCGGATCGGCTTCGGAGCTTCGGCCGTATCTGGTTGGGGAAAGCCCGGCTGGATCGGGTTCGTTGGGGCGAGGCCCCTGGGCCGGTCTTGGATCTTCTCCGCCGCTTCCGAGGAGAACTCCTGGGGCGGCCCCCCCTGCGGGTGGAGGAGCTGGCTCTGAATGGTCGGGATCTCATCGCCTGGGGGCTCAAGCCCAGCCCCCGGTTCGGGAAGATTCTGGATCACCTCATGGACTGGGTCCTGGAGGATCCCAGCCTCAACACACGGGACCGCCTGATGGAGTTAGTGGAATTGGCGGGGTTTGGGCCGGAGGAAAGCAAGTGAGCTCGGGTCTCGGGGACGAGTTGGGGCTTTTCCCTCAAGGGACGGACCATCCTTCCGGAGAAGCACCTCTCGCAGCTCGCATGCGGCCCAGGACCGTGGACGAATTCAGGGGGCAGGAGCACCTCTTGGGTCCTGGTCGAGTGCTCCGGACGATGCTGGACCGGGGCGAAGTGGGGAGCCTGATCTTCTGGGGTCCACCGGGATCAGGGAAAACGACCCTTGCCCGTCTCCTGGCACAGGGGACCGACGCGAAGTTCGAGGCCTTTTCCGCCGTGACCGAGGGGGTGGGACGGGTTCGGGAGCTCATTGGTCAAGCCGGAGAGCGTCTGAAGGCCACGGGTCGAAAGACCATTCTCTTTTGCGACGAGATCCACCGCTTCAACAAGGCGCAGCAAGACGCCTTCCTTCCCTATGTGGAAGACGGCACCATCATCCTCATGGGGGCCACCACGGAGAACCCTTCCTTCGAGGTGGTTCGTCCCCTTCTCTCCAGGGCTCCGGTTTTTGTCCTGGAGCCCCTCTCCATGGAGGAGTTGGTGGCCATCCTTCGCCTGACACTTCAAGACGTGGAGAGGGGTCTGGGGTCGGCCGAGCTTCAATGGGACGAAGAAGTCCTTTCCTTCCTGGCCCGTGAGTCCGACGG
>JAUXEE010000211.1 GCA_030618065.1 Gemmatimonadota bacterium | reverse complement strand
TCCATCAACCGCTGGACGGCGGGCCCGATGTCATGAGCTCCGGCCCAGAGTTCCTGGAACCGAGCCTGAGCCCTTGAAGCCTCTTCGGGGCCGAACCTGGTGGCCCAAGCGGGCCCGCGGTGTGGAAAGGGCTGATGGAACCAGTGAAGCCCCATGAGAAGGCTGTGTGGGCCCCGGTCCTCCGAAAAGACGGTGAAGTCAGGAGACCAGCCTCCAAGGGGGGCGGACCGGATTTCCAGAAGCCCCTCTTGAAGCAGTTTCAAGATGCGGGCGAGGTTCTCTCTCTTCACGGGATCCATCACCAACGCATAGGCCTCCCCCTCCACCGTCTGGGCGTTCACCTCGGCCACCAGGAGCCGAAGATGCCGCAGTTCCCTCAACTCTCCGGCCGATAGGTCCACCGCTCCGAGCCTGACCCGGAGAATGGCTACGTCCACGGCGGAACTCCGGGCGAGAAGCTCTCCAAAGAGAACCCTGAAGCTGATGGAGCTACGCTCGTCCAGAAGGTCAGGATAGGAGTGGTGGTGGTGGCCGGTCATGCATGGAAAGATGCGGAAGATGGCGGGCGGGAGAATGACCGTGGGGGAACGGTCGTGGATCTATTCTTCTTCCAGGGCCCTGGCCTGTTCCATCTCCAGCTCTCCCTGAGCCCGGTCCCGAGCCGGGACATGGTGGCAACGGCGGCATCGGGCCTCGTAGCTCTCGGCCCCCCCGACATGGATGGTGGGACCTTCAGCGGGAGCGGGTCTCCCGTCGGTGGCCACGACCTCGATCCAACCGTCCTGGGCACCGTGGTACATTGGGGAAAAGGGTCTGTTTTCCATGGGAAAGGGGAAGAAAAGGCGGGAACGCCATGGGTACGTCCAGGCAATCTTACCTTCACCCCTGAGGGCTGTCCAGCAAGGGGGCCCCCTCTTAGCTTTCCTCTGTCCCCTGGGGCTTTTTCCCAGGGGGATCGTTGTCATGGGCAGGGAATCGGGAGGTGAGGTCACCACGTCATACCGTGGAGAGAGGAGTGTCTTGAGCACCCGGACAAAGAGTCTTCGAGCCAGTCTATTTTTTGCCCTTTTGGGCGCATCCGCCTGCACGGGCGGGTTCCAGGAGCGGCCTAGACTGGTGGTGTATGTGGTGGTGGACCAGCTACGGGGCGACCTATTGGAACTCTACGACTCCTTGTTCACCGGTGGATTTCGGCGGCTCCATGACGAGGGGTTCCGCTTTCTCTCAGTCACCCATGACCATGCGAAGACGTCCACTGCCGCAGGTCACGCCACTCTCTCCACCGGGGTCTTCCCATTCCGGAGTGGGATCGTGGCGAACCAATGGCTGGAGCGGACGGCGGATGGATGGCGCAGCGTCTATTCGGTAGAAGACACGCTGACCCACATCCTGGGCCTGCCGGTGTTGGAGGGGAGGTCGCCGAAAAACCTTCTACGGGGCGGTCTGGCCGATTGGATTGCCGAGGCCGACTCGGGCGCCATCGTGGTGTCTGCTTCCAGGAAGGACCGGGCGGCCATCACCATGGCCGGAAAGGCCCGGGGCCACGTCTACTGGATCACCGAGAACCAGGGCCGGTTCGTTACCTCCGGCTTCTACGCCGCCGACTACCCATCGTGGGTGGTACGGGTCAACCGGGATGAGATGCCCAGGATCTTCGGGGACTCCATTTGGGAGCAGACGGTGCCGGAAGCCGCTCGTGCCATGTGCCGAGCGGACACGGCTGAATACGAGGGCGACGGGGTGCACACCGCCTTTCCCCACCGTTTTCACGAAGAGGTCAGGAATGTGGATCGCCCTGGCGCCTTGAATCGTTGGGCCTACGGGAAGACCCATCCGGATGAGGCCCTGGGGGTTTTCGCGAAGGAGGCCGTTCAATCTCTCGGCCTCGGTCAGGATCCGGTCACGGACTATCTAGGCCTTTCCTTTTCCCAGACCGATGACGTGGGGCACGAATATGGTCCTTTGAGCAGGGAACAGCTGGAGAACCTCCTCCATCTGGATCGGGTGTTGGGGGAGTTGATGGCTTTTCTGGACCAGGAGGTAGGAGAAGGCTGTTGGGTCATGGCCCTTAGCGGGGACCACGGGGTTCTCACGATTCCCGAGTACCTGGTGGAAGAGGGAGTTGAGGGAAGTCGGGCCACGTCGGAGGATTTTGCTCTGCTACGCAGGACCTTCCAGGCTTCCCGGGAAGGCGGGGGGGATCCGCAGGAGGTGGCCGATTCCTTGGTGGCTGTCCTCGAACGGATTCCTTTCGTGGCCGATGCCCTGACTGTTCTGGAGCTGACGACGCCGCCCCCCGCAGACTCCTTCGTGGTCCTGATGCGGAATTCCTACCACCCGGATCGGTGGATCGGGGGCTCGGGAAGCCAGGGCTCCGGGGTGGTTTTCCGTTTCGTGGAAGGCTACTACACGGACACCTCGCCGAGGGGGACGGGTCATGGATCGCCCTACTATTACGACCGATATGTGCCTCTGATCTTCTACGGGACAGGGGTGGAGGCTGGGGTTTCCTTTGATCCGGTGAGGTCCGTTGACATTGCACCCACTTTGGCTGGACTTGCAGGGATCGGAACGCCCACCGATCTTGACGGACAGCCCCTCCTTAGATAATCGGTCCCCGTACCAAGAACGGGTCCGGGTACCCTCGTTTGTGTCCGTGGGTGGCCCCGGTGCCCGGCAAGTTTGACATTACGTGGGAAATCTGTTTCTTGACAGCGGACCCCGAGTGTGACAATAGTAAATCGGGAAGTGGTAAACATTTGATTACTGTTCTTGGAAGCATTGGTTTATGGGGCACCTGGAACAGGGAATTGCAAAAAACGCGGGGTTCGCTTTCGCACTCACGGGACAGCAGGTCCCCTTTTGACGCCGCCCGAGGGCGGCAGGCTCGCTAGTGGCTCTTCAAACTGAAGGACTACATCCTGAGCAGGGCGGCTGGACAATCCAGCGAGCTGAGGACTTGTTGAAATCCCTACCGGGCATCCTATCGGTCCGCATCGTCGCCCGTCCGGGAGGGAAGATCGAGGAGATTCATCTCCTCACGACAACCGAAGTGTCTGGGAAGCAAACGGTTCGAAACGTGGAATCGGCCCTCAAGGCGAAGTTCCACCTGGAGGTGGATCACCGTACGATTTCGGTGGCCCAGACCTCCGATGCGCCCCCGCCGAAGAAAGAACCCGAGGCTAGAAAGCCCGTGTTGATCGAGAAAATCACGCCTAGCCTCGGAGCCCGGATCCTCTTCCGTCGGCACCAGGTCGAGATGGAGAGGGCCCACACAGTAAAGGTGGCAGTGAGCCTGGAGTGGGAAGGGGCTGAATACGTCGGTGAGGCGATCGGCACCGACCTCTCCCGCTCCCGGTATGAGACCGTGGCCAGGGCCACGATCTCCGCCACTCAGAAGATCGTGAGCATGTTGCGAGAGGGGACTTCGAAGCCGGAAGTCACCCTCACGCTCGACGGAGTAAGAGTGGTGGAGGCCTTCGACCGGAACTACGTCCTGGTGGGCGTGAACGCGATCTGTGATAGAGAGATCGCGAGCTTGGCCGGAGCCTCGGCGGTGGAAGATACATCCGACCGAGCAGTCATCCTGGCCACCCTCCAGGCCACCGATCGCTGGGTCCGCGGCCGACTCTAGGCCCGGATCCAAAAACCTTCCCATAAGCCAGATGAGCTAGGCTGTAGAAACTTCTACCAAGGAGAAACCCCCTCGGCCCACCAGAGCGAAGCGTAAGCGGATGAGCGGAGCGCAGCAGCTTTAATCGGAAACTGAAGCTGACTCCAAACCTCGAAAGGGGGGACTGCGCATGTTCGCGAATCTGTTCGAGTTTTTCGGCGTAATGCTGACGTTGGTACGCGGCGTCGCTGGCTGGTAAGGGTCGAAATTGGGTGGGACGAGGGGAATCCTTTTATGAAGCTCAGCCCGATCAAGATCTATGTAGGTATGACGGCGGCCTTTGCAGTTGGGGTCCTGTTCATGCTCGACTGGTCTGCGCTTCAGCCCTTTGTCGCGTTCGACTTGAGCGTCGGCCTATCTGAGTACAAAATGCATCCGGGAGTGGGGCTTCTCGCGCTCATCCTGCTGGGCCTGAGCGCGGAAACCGGAACTTTGACCATCACCGTGGTCAAGAGCGCGGGAAGCACCTCCTCGATCATCTTTCTCCCCCTTCTCGTTTCGATTGTTCTCTTTGGCGCTGAGGGGACGGTCCTTTTCATTGCCGTCGCCGGGGTAGTGGCCGAGTTTCTTCTTCGGAAGAAGGAGCTTATTCGGGCGGTATTCAACTCCTCCCAATACATTCTTTCCACCTTTCTTGCTGGGTTGGCTTGGGAGCGCTTCAACACTGGGGCTCTTGGAGTTCCGAACGCGGCCGGGGTGCTTAATGAGCCGGACTATCTCACTACCACCTTCGCTTTCATCACATTCGGATTTATCTTCCTCCTTTTGAACCACGGGGCAGTCTCCTTGGCTATCGCTCTTAACGAGAGAGTCAAGCTGAGGAAGGTCTGGCTCGGGCTAGTAGGTAGAACCGGGACGAACCTGGCCCTAGATTTTCTGGTCAGTCCTATTGCCATCGCCGTGGCTCTCCTGTATCTGCAGCTGGGGGTTCCCGGACTCTTCATAATC
>JAUXEE010000253.1 GCA_030618065.1 Gemmatimonadota bacterium | reverse complement strand
GTCAGAACGTTCTCCGCCTGGAAGCCCAGCTCATTTCTTCGCACGGTGTCGTAGCTCTGAAAAAGGAGGAGGGCGGCGTTGGCCAGGATGAGGCCGAGGGCGAGTTGCCCCACGATGAAGCTCTGTTGGAGCCGTCTCCGCTCCCCACCCTTCCCGCCCCCCCGGCGGCCTTCCTTGAGCGTATCCATGAGGTGCGTTCGGGAAACAGAGAGGGCGGGGGCCAGGCCGGTGATGAGCCCAATGAACACGGATAGGCCCATGGCGAGTAAGAGCACGGGCCCATCCAGATGGAGGTCTCCGGTCCTGGGAATGGTGGACGGAATCAATCCTTTCAAAGCACCGAGCATCCAACGGGCAGCAAAGAAGCCGGTGAGCCCCCCTACAACGGACAGCAGTGTGCTTTCCGTGAGAAGTAGCCTCAGAAGCCGCCCTCGACTCGCTCCCAGGGCAGCCCGGACAGCTACCTCCGTCTGACGATCAGGTGCCCGGGCAAGCTGGAGCGAGGCAATGTTGCCGCAAGCGATGAGGAGAACGAGTCCAGCGGCTCCAAGGATCAGGAGGAGTTGGCCTCCGGCCTCTCCGAAGAGGATGTCGTGGA
This sequence comes from Gemmatimonadota bacterium, assembly GCA_030618065.1. Classification (GTDB taxonomy): domain Bacteria; phylum Gemmatimonadota; class Gemmatimonadetes; order Longimicrobiales; family Gaopeijiaceae; genus JABDNZ01. Next base: position 3,515 of record JAUXEE010000253.1, on the reverse strand, counting down.
CGGGCTCGGCCCGGATTCCCGCTCCCGCATTGGACTCGGGGAAAGCTTCGGTCAACCGTGCGGAGATCCTCCCTAGATCCTCTCGAGCGTTTTCGAGGTCCACTCCCTCTCTCAGGCGGCCGAGAAGCTGAAAAGAGCGGCTGAACCGGGGCTCATACTCGGTGCCAGGGGGCAGTGGAACCCAAAGCTGAATGGGCTCCAGGCTCCGGGCGTCTGGCTGTTGAAAAGTCGCCGGCATCACGCCGATGACGGTGTGCGGAATGCCGTCGAGGTCCACCTCCCTTCCCACAAGGTCCGGATCGGCCCCATACCGGCCCTCCCAGATGCCATGACTGAGGACCACCACCGGTGTGCCTGAAAAGTCCTCGTCCGGAGAGAGGGGACGCCCCAATTCCGGGACGACTCCCAGAACCGGAAAGAGACTGGCCGTTGTGAGAGCCCCACGGATTCGGACCGGGTCCCCTTGGTCCGTGAGGTTCATGTGACGGGCCAGATAGGCACACATGTCTCGGAAGGTCCGGTTCTCTTCCCGCCAGTCCCGGTAGTTCGCGAAGGAGACCGGAGACTCCGGGTTGTCTCTGGTCCGCTCCCAGAGAAAGACCAGCTCCTGACTCTCCGGAAGGGGGAAGGGCTCCAGGTACACCCCCTTCAGTGTGGAAAAGAGAGCTGTGTTCCCCCCGATCCCAAGGGTGAGGAGGAGGAGGGTGAGGGCAGTCATGCCCCTAGCCCGTAGCAGAGTCCTTACGGCAAAAGGAAGGTCCTGGCGGAAAGTGTCGAACCGGGTTGCCCACATCCTCTTCCCTTCCCACCGAGTGGCATGTCGAGCTGCCTCAGATTCGATCTGCCCCCGATCTCCAAACCTCCGCTCCGCCTCCTTCCTTGCCTCCTCCTCCGACAAACCTCCGGCAATGAGCCTCTCGACCTCGAATTCGAGATGGCTCTCGATCTCGTCCCGAACGTCCTGGGTGGGATCCGGCCTGAAATCCAAGATCCGGAAGAGCCTCTTCATGAGCTATTCGTCCGCCTCGGCGAGGACCGCAAACACGGCGCCGGCATGCTCCTTCCATCGAGCTATCTCGCTCCCGAGGGTCTTCTCGCCCTTCCTGGTCAGAGAGTAGAATCGGGCGTTCCTGCCTGTCTCCGTCTCACCCCACCGTCCCCTGATCCACCCCTTTTCCTCCATGCGCCGGAGGGCCGGATAAAGAACCCCTTCCTCGGGCTCCAGAACTCCGTCGCTTCGCTGGCGAATCCAACGCCCGATTCCGTATCCATGGAGGGATCTCGGTTTCAACGCACGGAGAACCAGGAGTTCCAGCGTCCCCCGGTACATGTTGCTGCCTGCCATGGTTCAGCTCCCATCGAGAATACCTAGGCCGTATGGGTATGTGAACTCATACATATACCGTCAATGCATAGGCCGTCAAGGGGCTAGGTCCATTTGTGGTTCCTCTAGTTTGGCCTCGGCTCTGTCGAAGCTGGCTCAGCCTCCATACAATGTGCCGAACCTCATATTGGAACCGGGAGGCCTGTACCCATGAATCCCCGTCCCCTCAGAGCCGCTCTTCCCTTTCCGGCCGTCTTTGCCGTGGCCGTTGCGGCTCTTCCCATTCTCCTGGCCGCGTGCGGGCAGGAATCCGAATCGCCCCCCGTGGCGGCTGGGGCTCCCACTCCCGCTCTCCTTCAGGCTCCGACCCCGGAGATGGAGGAGTGGGTGAAAGAGACTCTGGCCGGACTCACCCTCGAGGAAAAGGTGGGCCAGCTCATCTGCTCCGACATCGCCGGCGAGTACATGGCCGAGGACGATCCTCGCTTTCAGAACTGGATCCGGTTGGCCCGGGATCATGGCCTGGGCATGTTCGTCCTCTATGGGGGCACCCCCAGGGACGTGGCTCACCTCCTGAACCGCCTTCAGCGGGAAGCGGACATTCCCATTCTGGTGTCGGCTGATTTCGAGGGGGGCCCGGGTCAGCAGGTGACGGGGGCCAGCGAATTCCCCGCCAACATGGCCTTTTCGGCTGCCGGCTCAGAGGAGCTGATGTACCGGGCTGCGGCCGCAGCCGCCGTTGAGGGACGAGCCATGGGAGTCCACCTGACCTACACACCGGTGGTGGACATCGCCTCACAACCGTTGAACCCGGCCCAGAGCGTTCGCTCCTTCGGAGGCGATCTGGACCTTCTCGCTGAAATGGTGCAAGCCTACGTCCGCGGCTACCACGAGAACGGCATGCTCACCACGGCCAAGCACTTTCCCGGTCGGGGCGATATCGAGATCATGCCGGGCAACGCCCCCTGGACCTGGATCAACAAGTCGGCCCAGGCCGTGGAGGAGCAGGATTTCAGGGCCTTCAAGCACGCCATCGATGCCGGTGTGGACTTCATCATGAGCGAACACATCGCCATACCGTCCGTGACGGAGGGCTCCGAGCTTCCGGCCAGCGTCGAGGGAAAGCTCGCTACGGGATGGCTCCGGGACCGGTTGGGTTTTGAGGGAATCCTCACCTCCGACGACCTCTGGTACGATCATGTCGTGGAGCGCTTCGGAGCCGAGGAAGTGGCGGTCCGGGCCTTCGAGGCGGGTCACGACATCATTCTGAAGCCTAAGGACCCGGTAGCGACCATCCGGGCGCTGGTCCAGGCGGTGGAATCAGGCCGGATCACGGAGGAACGGGTGGACGAGGCAGCACGGAAACTCCTCACCCTGAAAGCTCGTCTGAGCCTCCATCAGCACCGATACGTGGAGGAAGACCGGGTGGGCGAACTCGTGGGAACCCCGGACCATCTGGAGCTGGTGCAGGAGGTGGCCGACAGATCTCTGACTCTCCTGAAGAACGAGGGGGTGTTGCCCGTCTCTCCCGAAGGCCTGGGGAGGGTGGTGAACATCAACGTCCAGAAGACCCGGACCGACCCCTCACCACCGGCTCTCGACACGAGGCTGGCGGAGGCTTTCCCTGGGACTCGGAGCTTCACGCTGCGCCCGGGCACGGGCTCCCTGGTCTACGACGCGGCCTGGGCGGCGGTGGCTGAGGCCGACCTGGTCGTCCTCTCCCTCTTCGTTATCAGGGACCGGAATGGCGAAGCCACACCGGTACGAGCAGGGGATCTGGCCTTCTTACGGAGGGTCATCTCGACCAAGCCAGGCCGAGTGGTAGCCATGGCCTACGGGAACCCCCACCTCATCCGGGAGATTCCCCAGGTCCCAGCTTTCCTGGTGGGTTACGGAGAGAGGGGTTGGTACGGGAACCAGCAGGTCTACTTCGACACTTTTGTGAGGGCCCTCACCGGGGAGTTGGAGCCCTCCGGGAAGCTCCCGGTCCTGGTCAGTGACGAGTACCCCATCGGAAGCGGGCTCGGGTATTAGGAGCCTGCCCTGGTATTACCGCCACGGAATGGCATCGAGTTCGGCTAGCCTCACGATCAAGTGACTCGATCATCCAAATCGGAAAGTCTACGTTTACTCGCTTCGGCTCCTGGTTCCTTCTGCGAGCCTTCCTGAGATCCAACTCCGAAGTGATGTC
>JAUXEE010000183.1 GCA_030618065.1 Gemmatimonadota bacterium | reverse complement strand
TCACGGTGCGGGACAACTCTCCTTTTCGGTGACCGACACCGGCGTGGATTTCTACACCGCCGGGCCTCTGAAATGGCTCTGTGGCGGCCCGGGCCTCTCGTATCTCTATGTCCGGCCATCTCTCATCACCCAGCTTCATCCACGGATCACCGGCTGGTTCGGCGCTCGGAACGCCTTCGATTTCGATATCCGGAATTTCCAGCCACATGAGGACGCCCGACGATTCGAGATAGGGACACCAGCCCTTCCCACAGTCCATACCGCCCTGGGAGGCCAGGAAATCATCGATGAAGTAGGCATGAAGACCATCGAGACTCGGAACCAGGAACTCACGGATTGTCTTCTGGCGGGATGCCACGATGCCGGATTCCCCCTCACGGTGGCCGCTGACCCAAAACACCGGTCTGCCATCGTCATGGTGCGGCATTCCGACCCCCCGGGTGCCGTGGCCCACCTCGCCGAAGCAGGCATCATCGTGGATCACCGGCCTGGCCACGTCAGGGTGAGCCCACACTTCTATAACACCGAGGAGGAGATCGGCCATTTTCTGGAGACCTTAAAAAGCTTCCCAGGGTGATTTCGACGGATCTATCTTGTTCAAAGGCAGGCCCCTTACACCGACGCGGATAGAACCCCATGAAAACAGGCACTCTTCTCGGTCTACTCCTCACCCTTCTCGCCATTCCTCAAACTCTGGTCGGACAGACTTTCGCAATCGGAGCCCGGGCCGGCACTCTGGGTTTCGGTGCGGAGGCGGCCCTCGGCCTCTCCGACCACCTCGTCGTGAGGGGTGGCCTCGGCTCCTTCATCTTCGATTTCACGGGGGACTACGGCGAGGTGGAGTACACGGTGACCCCCCCCTCCATGACGGGGACTCTGGGAATCGACCTGTATCCGGGCGGCGGATCCTTCCGGCTCATGGCTGGACTCATGTTCCGGGATGGTGATTTCGAGATGGAGTCGGGCAACGTCACCGAACACGGACCCATCGAGATCGGGGAAGGCGAGTACGACGAGCCCGGAACGCTCCACGGCACCCTTGCGACAAAATCCACCGCACCTTTCCTGGGAATCGGTTTCGGCCGCCACACCGACGGTGGCTTCGGTTTCTTCGTGGATCTTGGCGTGGCCTTCGTGGGGGAAGCGGATGTCACGCTGGAGGCCCAGGGTCCCATCGCCACTGTTCCAGGGTTTCAGGAGGATCTCGAACGAGAGGCCCAGTTCATCGAGGATGAGGCTGCCCCCTATTTGAAGTATTGGCCCATCCTCAGCCTGGGAGTGAAGATCCCCTTCAACTGAGGTCGGTCACCGGGGCCTCACGCTGCGAGGGTCGCGCTTTCTCTTCCTGTGCTCTCCCCAGGAAGAGACCCACGGCCACCCACACGCCCATGACAGGGAGAGCCACCAGGGCGATGGCCCCCACGCTCAGTCCCAGGGCCACCAATCCCGTGTAGATCCACCCGTTCACCAGGTCTCCCCCCCGGTAGACGGCGGCATCGATGAAGGCCTTGGACTTGTAGCGTTCCTCCCGGCCCACAACGGTATAGAGGACTTCCCGAGCCGGCCTGGCCACGGCATACCGACCGCTTCGATACAGAACCTGAAGAACCACCAGAACAGCCAGGAGGGGATAGGTGCCCAGGCTGAGAAAGCCCAGAAAGGCAAGGGCCGGGAGGAAGGCGAGGCTCAACCCGATCCCCAGCCACCGAAGCAGATGGGCCGCCAGAAAGCCCTGCGTGAGAATCGTCAGGATATTTGTGGACAAGTCGATCCAGGCCAGGAACTCCCTGCTGGCTCCGCGGTCGTCCCCGAAGGCCTGGCCCAACAGGTCCGCTTGCTGAAAGTAAAGGACGGTGGAGGCGAAGGTCATGAGGAAGATGTAGGCAGCGATCCTCCTCAGGTAAGGAGAGCGGAACACCAGTCCAATCCCAGTCCAGGCGTTCCCGCCAATCCGCTCCTTTCCCTCGACCCGAAGAGCGGTCTGCCCTTCTCCGGCCTACCGATGGAGAAACCAGGCCAGCCAAGCCGCCACCTCCAGGGGAATCACCGCCACCAGAAGAAGTACGAAGACAGGAACCAGCGTGGCGATCTGGGTGGTCAGAAGAGAGCCGAAGATCCCGCCGAGGGAGGACCCGACGGCGATAACACCGAAGACCCGTTTCCCCTGGTGGTCCCGGAAGAGGTCGACGATGAATCCCCAGAAAACCGCCACCACAAAAAGGGCGAAGACGCTGGCCCACACGTAGAAGACCCGATCGATCCAAGGCCGGGTTTCAGGGGGGAGGAGCTGCAATGCCGCGAAGAAGAGAACCAGATTCAGGGCGAAGAACCGGTTGACCCAGGGAATGAAGACACCCCTGGAGTACCGGGAAACAAAGGAGGAATAGATAGGAACCACCACCAGCATGACCAGGAAGACGGCAGTCCACAGATACTGGAGATTCCCCCGATCGGCTACGCTGATCTCGTCACGGACAGCTCGAAGAATGTAGTAACTGAAGAGAATGCAAAAGCCGTAGGCCGTGGCAAGGAGCACCGCACCCCATTCCTCCCGCTCGACTGGGATGATTCTCTTCAGCATGAATAGCCCCTTCGTAGAATGGTGGGACGACTCCTCAAACCTCTTTCCTCCGAGCCCACCGCTGACTGTCCCGAGCCCGGTACTTCTCCAGGACTCGAGTGAGAGCATCATCCAGATCGATCTTCTGCTCGTTGGCGATGACCAGGAGAACGAAGAGGACGTCGGCCAACTCCATGGCAAGCTCCTGATCCGGCTCATCGGGCCTCTTCGGCTTTGACCCATAGAGATGGTTCAGCTCCCGAGCCAACTCACCCACCTCTTCCACCAAGCGGGCCAGGTTGTGCATGGGAGGCCAGTAGCCCTCCTCAAACTGGGAGATCCAGGCGTCCACCCTGGCCTGGGCCTCTCTCAGATCCATTCCCCGCTCCCCCTTTCCTTAGCCCCCTCCACGCCCTTAGCCCCCATCACGGCGTCAAAACGACCTTCCCGAACACTTCACCCGCCTCCAACATCTCGTGGGCCCGGCGAGCCTCGGCCAAAGGAAGGACCGAATGGATCACCGGCTTCACCTTCCCCTGGAACACGAGCTTCATGGCGTTCCTGTAATCGCTTGGACTCCCCATGGTGGAGCCGAGAATCGAGAGCTGCTTCCAGAAGACCAGCCGGATCTCCGTGTCTCCGGCAGCGCCGGTGGTGGCGCCGAAGGTCACGAGCCTTCCTCCCACACCCAGGGCTCGGAGGCAGGAGGGCCAGGTGGCCTCACCCACCGAATCCAGCGCCAGGTGGACGCCCTCTTTTCCAGTGTCCTTGAAGATTTCCTTCCCCCAATCCACCTGCTCCCGGTCATAGACCACATGAGCCCCCAGATCCCGGATCCGATCCATGTTCCCGGTTCCGCTCGTCACCGCGAAAACCTCGGCCCCGGCCAGACGGGCCATCTGGATGGCCGCGGTCGACACGCCTCCCGACGCACCTGTAATGAGAACCCTCTCCCCGGCCCGGAGTCCTCCCCGGACCATCAGGGCCCGCCAAGCCGTCACCCCCGCCAGGCTGGCGGCGGCGGCCGTCTCGAAGGAAACCGTCTCCGGTATCTCCAGGAGGTTCGCAGCCGGAACCACACAGAACTCAGCAAAACCCCCTTGGGTGTGCTCCCCGATTATCCGGAACTCTCCGGTGGGGAGGTCAGGGCCGGAGGAGACCCCATCGTACCAGTCGTAATCCAACGACGGATCGACCATTACACGGGTGCCTGTTTGGATTCCTCCACACCCGGGGCCCACCGCATCCACGACACCCGCGATGTCGGAGCCACCGATGTGGGGCATGGGGATCGGGAAGGGGAGTCCCCGTCTCACCCAGAGGTCCAGATGGTTCATGGCAGCCGCCCGGACCGCGATCCGGACTTCTCCAGCGCCCGGCTTGGGAGTCTCGACGTCGTCCAGTCGAACGACCTCCGGGCCACCGAATTCGGAGAAGACTGCTGCTTTCATGGTTATTCTCCCGGGCCGATCTGAGTGGGCACGCAGAATAGCGGGCGGCGGAAGAGTACCGGCTGGATTGAAGCGAAACAACCAGGGGCGGGAGCGGGATGCGGGAGCCGGCCGTTCGGACACCCGGGAGATCTGTCCTTCCCGGACCCCCTCCTCTACCTTGTTTTCGTCGTATGAAAAAGACATGAACCCCTGGAGTCAGATGACAGACGCCCCCCAACCAGACCAGACCGAGAACGGCGCTCATGACACCGAAGCTCTGGCCGACGGAACCCTTGGGGGATATCTGGCGCACCACAACCGACCCCCGGCTTTCGAAGGCCCCGATGGACGCCCCTATACGGTGTCCCTGGAGGTTGAAAAGACCCCCAACCTACAGGCGCCCTTCTCCGGCTACCTCGTATTCCCTCGGTGGGCCGATACGGGAGCCGGAATCGTGGGGCACCTCGAGACTCCACTCCTCCTCCATGGCAAAAGCCAGGAAGAGGTGACAGCAGAGCTCGGAACCCTCACCCTTTTGGAGGTCTATGACCTCCTCCGGAACGCGGTTTTGCGCCGACACGAAGAGAAAGAACCATGCTGAGAAACGCTCTGATCTTTTTAAGTGAGTCCAACGCCGCCAAAGCACTGGTCACCAAGACCCCTCTTCGCCGCATGAGCGCTCGCTTCGTGCCGGGGGAGCGAGTGAATGACTTCCTCCGGGCAGCCCGGGAAGCCAACGCCATCGAGATGACCGTTACCGGGAACTATCTGGGTGAGGCCGAACACGACGAGCGGACCGCCCAGGACGCCGTAGCCGCCTACCTGCAGATCCTGGATGGCATCGTGGCCCAGGACCTGAAAGGGAATGTCTCGGTGAAGCCCACCCAGGTGGGGCTGGAGATCGGGAAGGAGTTCTTCAAGAAGAACCTCCGGCAACTCATGGACCGGGCGAAGGAGCACGACATTTTCATTCGCTGGGACATGGAGTCGTCGGAGTGGACCCAGACCACCTTGGACCCCTTCGAGGAGCTCTGGGCCGAAGGGTATCGAAACATGGGACCTGTCCTTCAGTCCTACCTCCGGCGGACCATGGAGGATGCCCTCCGCATGAACGAGTTGGGAGCCCGGGTCCGTCTCTGCAAGGGGGCGTACGCCGAGCCCCCGGAAGTCGCGTTC
>JAUXEE010000210.1 GCA_030618065.1 Gemmatimonadota bacterium | reverse complement strand
GAGGCGGACAAGTTCGACGCCAACATCATCGGCACCAGTGCCCTTCTCACTACCACCATGGGGGCCCAGAAGGAGCTGGAGGAGGAACTGAAGAAGGCTGGCCTCAAGGATCGGTTCAAAACCATGGTGGGCGGAGCGCCTGTGACCCAGCGTTGGGCCAAGAGAATCGGAGCCGACGCCTTTGCAGAAGATGCCATCGGAGCGGTGAGCAAGGCCAAGGCGCTTCTCGAAATCGTGTAGGTTCGGGGGCGCCTCCCCTTTCAGGCGAGCCTTTGGATCCAGATGGCTTTTCGCCCCTTCACAAAAGAAAGGGTCGAATGAGGAAGATCCTCAACTTTGGCCTACCTTCACTCGCGCTCCCCTCCACGCTCGCGGTGACCAACCACTATCCGCCGACCGGAGCGTTCAACGAAACGCTGTCGTTTCATATTCCGTTCATCCCGGCGGTACGCAGCTCCCCCTTTCAGAGGAAGAAACCGCCAAGGTGACTAAGGCAATTAGTCAGACAGAAAACTGAGCACCCCCCTCGAGGTCCGGTGCGGATGATACGATGATCAACAACAGCGATCTGGAAAAGAAAAGGACCCGCTGGGAAGTCATCATCTTAGGCTGCATGTTCATAGGGTATATGGCTTTCATCCTCTCCAGGACCGCCCTCCCGGTTGCAAGCCCGGAGATGGTAAAGGACCCTAACCTCGGACTTGACGAAGCCAGTTACGGGGATATCGCTGCCTGGGGAACAGCAGGGATGATTACCGGAAAGCTCCTTACAGGAGTGCTGGCTGATTGGCTCGGTGGGCGAAGAGTTTTCCTGGGGGCTCTTACTATTTCTGGGCTTCTCGTGATCGCCATGGGCTGGGGCACCTCTGCCACCATCTTCGCCAGCCTGAACTTCCTCATGCTGTTTGCAGTTGCGGCAAGCTGGCCCTCCATGGCAGGCATCATAAGGGTTTGGTACCCTCCACAGAAATATGGAAGGGTTTGGGGAATAATCTCAACCAGTTCTCGTCTAAGTGCCTCCATTTCGATGATTTTCTTGGGGGCACTACTCACGGTTTTCTCCTGGCAAAACATATTTCGTACTGCTGGGATCGTTGTCCTTTGCGTAGTGGCGACTCTGGTCACCATCTGGTTCGCGGTCGAAGACTCCAAGGGTCTCACACCTACCGTCCCTGAAGTCCCCGTCGGAGTTTGACCATAAGCTGAGGCCGTCCAGGGAGCCTCCTTACTTATATCCGATCAAGACGGCCACGGCCAATGCGATCGAGCCCACGATCCAGATCTTCACCATGAAGGGTAGGATGAAGCGCAGCCAGCGGTCGTATGGGATTGCCGCCATGGCCAGGGCTCCCACGATCACGGCCTGGGTGGGGACCAGGATATTGCTGAACCCGTCGCCGAACTGGAAGGCCAGTACCGCCACCTGCCGACTCACGCCCACCAGATCAGCCAGGGGCGCCATGATCGGCATGGTGACATAAGCCTGGCCGCTTCCCGAGGGAATGAAGAAGTTGGCGAGGCTCTGGACGAAGAACATCCCCACGGCGGAAAGGGCCCCCGGAAGCCCCCGAAGGGGAACGCTTAAGCCGTGGACCAGTGTGTCCACGATGCCGCCCTCATTCAACACGACCTGGATGCCCCGGGCCACGCCGATCATCAGGGCAACGCTGGTGAGCGCCGCTGCGCCGGCGCCGAACTCCACCGCTGTGCGGTCTGGGCTCATGCGGGCCAAGATGGCCATGACCACGGTGAGAGCGACGAAGACTGCTCCCATCTCGACCAGATACCAGTGCCACTCGCTCAGTCCGTAGACCAGGAGGGCCAAGGCGATGCCAACGGCGGCCAGGACAAGCTTGTGGGTGGTGGTCATCGGGGGATGGTTTGCCCCGGAATCCCCATCTTGGCCAGAGGAGATCGACATCCCTTCGGGAGCACTCACGTCGGCCACCAGGCTCGCCGCTGGATCCCGCCCCACCTTCTTCGCATATGACCAGACGTGGTGAATGCCTATCGGCAGGAAGACGACCAAGAGCACCATGCGGTACCAGAGTCCCGACGCGGGTTGGAGTCCTGCGACGTCCTGGGCGAGAAGAACGGTGAAGGGGTTGATGAGGGCAGCGCCGTAACCAACGCCGTACCCAACCATGATGATCCCCACAGCCGTGACCCTATCGTATCCGAGGGCGAGAGACAGGGTAATGAGGACGGGTACGAAGGGGAAATACTCTTCGCCGAATCCGATGGTACTCGACCCAACAGCGAACAGGGCAGTTCCGCCAGCCACCAACCAGAAGGGCCGATCCCCCCAGCGCCTGAGGATGGCTCCGAGCGCGGCATCCACGGCCCCCGTGGCCTTAAGAACGGCGAAAGCACCCCCTATGAGGAAGACGAAGAAGATGATCTCGTGTGCTCCGCTGAATCCCCTGGGGATGGCCGTCAGGCTGGCCAGGGGCGACACCCCCGGGGCGTCCGGGGTGAGGTGGAAGCTGCCGGGAACCACTTGGAGTCGTCCGGCGGCATTCTCCACCCGTTCGAACGATCCGGTCGGAAGCAGGTACGTGAGGACCTGGGCTAGGATCACCATCCCGAAGAGAAAAACAAGAGTGTGTGGGACCTTGAATCTGCTCTTCGTCACATTGGAATCTCTCTTTTCACTCTTGCGTCCCTACTCTGGCTGAGCCTGGCTTCGATGAGCGCTATGAACCGGACTGTGGTCCCTTCACGTACTTTTCGAACCAGCCGAGAAAGCGCTCGAGCAGATCCTTCTGATAGGTCGGTCGTCTGATGCCGTGGTGGGCATCCGGATAGACCACGAGGGAAGCCTCGCGGCCCAGCTGCTTCATGGCCTGGTACATCTGCTCGGAGTGGATGATCGGCTGATTCCAGTCCTTCTCCCCTCCGATGAAGAGCGTCGGCGTGGTAATCCTCTCCACCTCCATGAAAGGTGAGATGCTATCCCAGAGGTCGCGGTTCTCCCAGGGGGGACCGAGTTCCGTGTCGAACCACTCCTGATAGGGATCGTGACCGTAGGTCGAGGTCCACAGTCCGACGCTGGCCCCGCTGATGGCGCCCGCAAAACGATCTGTGGAGGTGATCACGTCGTTGGTGAGCGTCCCTCCGTACGACCAGCCACCGATTCCGAGCCGATCGGGGTCGGCGTAGCCCAGCTCCAGGACGTAGTCGGTGGCCACGATCACGTCCTCGGCGTCGTGGGTGCCCCAGGCCCGGAAGTTCGAGAGTGTGAAGTCGATCCCCCGGCCTCCGGAGCCCCGAACGTTCGGCATAACCACCACGTAGCCATTGGCGGCAAAGAGCTGCACCCGGAAATTGAAGCCAAAGTCGTACTGGGCCTCCTGGCCGCCGTGAAGCCAGAGGAGGGTCGGATAGCGGACCTTCGGGTCGAAGGACTGCGGCTTGTAGATGAAGCTCTGGATCACGGTTCCGTCGAGGGTGGGGAAGCGCTCTTCCTCCGCATCGGCCAGCGTGATCGTCTTGAGCAGCTCGTCGTTGACGTGGGTGAGACGGCGTAGCCCGGTGGAGGCGGAGGGTCCGGGTTTGAGGACGAACAGCTCGGCCGGCAACCGGGGCTCGCTGACCAGGGCGACTACGGTGCCACGTGGACCCACGGTAGCCCCCTCCACCCGGGTCCGTCCGGCGATGGACCGGCTCATTCCGCCATCATCAATAGAAACGGCGGCCAGATGGACCTGGCCCCAATCCTCGAGGAGGACGTAGACGCGGTCTCCGTCAGGTGCGAAAAGCGGTTCATAGACCTTCCGGTCGAGGGACTCCGTGGTGAGAAGCACGGGCTCGTCCTCACCGACACGGATGAGCGCGAGCTTCGTCTGCAGGTAGGACACGGGAACGTCGGTCCGGATCGTCGTGATGTAGGCGAGCCTCTCGCCGTCGGGGTGCCAAACCGGCTCGTCGTCGGACCCGGGGTTGGAGGTGACCCGGACCGGCTCCTGCTCCTGGTAGAAAATGTCTGGCTTCACAAACCAGATGTCGGTGTTGTAATTGGCATCCGGCTCGGCGGTGCGGTTGCTGACGAAGGCGATCACCCTTCCATCCGGAGACCAGGCCGGCGAGTAGTCGTCATAGTCCCCAGATGTGATCTGGACCCTCGTCTTCGTCTCGACGTCGAAGACGTAGAGATGGGTGCGCTGACGGTTCAGATAGCCCACGTAGTCTTCCTTGAACTTCAACCGGTCGATGACCCAGGGCCCGTCAGTCCCTTCGTTCGGATCCGGATCGCGGACCAGGAGGAGGAGGCGCTTCCCGTCGGGTGACCACTCGTACCCCTCCACGCCCTCCTCGACCCTGGTGAGCTGGACGCCCTCTCCCCCAACCCGCAGATCCAGCGTAAAGACCTGGGTGCCCTGCACCCCGGAGCGATTCGACAGGAAGGTCAGGTACTTGCCGTCAGGGCTCCACCTGGGCCGCCAGGCGGACCTGCCCTTGGCCGTCATGGGGCGAGCCTCGCCACCGGCGGTCGGGACCATCCATAGCCGCGTTTCGGAGCGGTCATTCTCGAGGTCTTTGGAACCGACCGTGTAAGCGACCCAGACGCCGTCTGGGCTGATGCGCGGGTCGTTCACATCCTTCAGGGCAAAGTAGTCATCGACCTGGAGAGGACGGAGGGCG
>JAUXEE010000215.1 GCA_030618065.1 Gemmatimonadota bacterium | reverse complement strand
GGTCGCGATTGCCAGGAGGAAGCGTGATTGACCGAAATCACCGATGGGGGATATCGTCTTGCATGGACTACCAAAGGCGCATCACCATCGAACCGGGCAAGCGCGGAGGCAAGCCCTGCATCCGGGGTTTTCGGATCACCGTTTATGAGGTTCTGGACTACCTGGCGTCCGGAATGTCGGAAGCTCAGGTCCTGGCAGATTTCCCGGGCCTCGAGCCGGAGGATATTCGCGCCGTCCTGGCATTCGCAGCTGACCGCGAAAGGAAACTCTTCGACGCCCCTTCCCCGTGAAGTTTCTCTTCGACGAAAACCTATTCTTCGGTCTCGGAGGGACGACCTCGCTGCTTTCGAATCGGACACGAACGCGACGTTCTTGATTCTGAGCTAACGGAAAGTCCGGCCGGAGCGCCCACTACTCTCTCTTCCGGAACCTCACCTTCCACACCCTTCCCGAACTCACCGTGAACCCGGCGACATCCCCGGCCGAGTCCCGAAAGAAGGTCACCCAATTGCCCCCGGCTCCGAATCCGTCATGGAAGACGGGTCCGAGGGTCCGCCGTCCGATCTTCCGGTTCATGAAGAAGAGGCGCCCCTCCTCGAGGCGAGCCTCGTACTCCACACCCAACTCCTCGCTCCAGTAACGACCGACGTACAGCTGGAGATCCACCGAGTCCCGATCCACCGAGAGACGGCGGGCGAACGTGATCCCGTCTGGGGTGGTGAAGGACAACGAGCCGTCAGAGGCCCTCAAGAGCTGGACCGTCTCATGCTCCCCATCGGGCCGAAAGACCCACGCGCCCTCGTGGAAGAGCCTCACCCGCCCTTCCAGGAAAAGGTGGCCGCCCCGGGCACGAAGCGATGAAGGGCGATCGTTGGACTCCCGGGTGTAGTATCCCGCCAGCTCCGACAACTCGGTCTCCGGGAGGGGGACCGCGTGTTGGCGGAGGAGATGGTAGAGAGGGTGAGGGAGTAGAGGGATTACCCATGCCTTCCTTAAGTCCGTGGGAACTCATTGGATCAGGAGGTCATGGTCGAGACCAATCAATTCCTGGCAGAGCATTCCTGAAAAAGAGTCCGTCCTGACCGGCACCAGCCCCAAACCCGCCAGATCAGTCCCATCGAGACATCCCATCGCCCAAATGCCTCAACAACATTGAGAGGATTCCGGAACCAATGGGCAGACCTCAGGCTTGAATAGTGGTTCCAAATCCGGTACCATTCCCCATGATGAAGAAGGCCGGCTGTGGACCGATGCCGGAGGTTGCTGGAGAGAGCTCAGGACCACCCCTCAGGACTCAGATTCCGTGAGCTCTGTGATCTGGCAGACTGTTTCGGGTTTTCTCTCGTACGACAAAGGGGCAGCCACCACATCTATAAACGGGACGGTTTCCGGAAGCTCCTCAACTTCCAGAATTCGGGAGGTATGGCGAAAGCATATCAGGTGCGGCAGCTGTTGTCGGCCTTGGAGGAACTGGGTGTCCTGTGAAAGGGATCACTATGGCTAAGTACAGCATGCGGGTGGCTTGGAGCCCTGAAGACGAGGTCTTCGTCGCATCATCCCCGGAACTTGGTGGTCTGTCTGCCCACGGGGTGACGCCTCCGGAGGCCACCGCCGAGTTGTCCGAGGCTATCGACCTGGCCCTTGGCACTTATGAAAAGGAGGGATGGGAAGTCCCTGAACCACAGACCTTACGAACCTATAGCGGTCAGCTCAGAGTCAGACTTCCTGAATCGTTACATGCCTGGCTGGCCGGCGCGGCCGAAACGGAGGGGGTGTCGCTGAACACCTTCTTGGTTGCCAAGCTATCTGAGGTTCGGGGGGTATCCGGCCGGGGCCGGGCCAGATCACCACTCCCCTCCCAGTCCTCTCGGCGCGGATCGCCAGCTCGACTAACCGATCGAGCGGAGGCGCCTAATCCTTGAGAAGCAAAAGTCCGGGAAGTCTACACCGGCACGGGCTACTCCACCCTCCGAAACCTCAACTTCCACACCCTTCCTGAGCTCATGGTGAACCCTGCGATTTCTCCAGCCGAGTCCCGAAAGAACGTCACCCAATTGCCCCCGGCTCCGAATCCGTCACGGAAGACCGGTCCGAGGTTTCGCCTTCCGATCTTCCGGTTCATAAAGAAGAGGCGCCCCTCCTCGAGGCGAGCCTCGTACTCCACCCCCAACTCCTCGCTCCAGTACCGACCGACGTACGGCTCCGGATCCAGCGAGTCCCGATCCACCGACGGCTGGCGGACAAACGTGATCCCGTCCGGAGTGGTGAAGGAGGTCGAGCCGTCGGGCGTCCTCACGAACCGGGCCGCCTCATCCTCACCGTCGGGCCGAAAAACCCATTCGCCCTCATGAAAGAGCCTCAGCCGTCCGTCCAGGAAGAGGTGGCCGCCACGGGCACGGATCACAGCCGGTCGATCGTTGGACTCCTGGGTGTAGTATCCCGCCAGCTCCTCCAACTCGGCCTCCGAGAGGGGGGCCGGGTCGGGATCTTCATCCTCCTCCTCTTCGGTAGCATCGGGATCCGGGAGTGGTTCGGGAAAAGCCTCCTCCAGGACGACGTTGCCCACCTTCCGGGCCAGGTCGCCGGGACCGCTGGAGGGGAAGTTGCAGAGGACGGCCACGCTCACGTCCTGCTCCGGAAATCGAAGGAAATCGCTACGGTACCCTGCATCGGCACCGCCGTGGCCTACGGTGGGAAGGCCACGGTAGCTCCCGTGAGACAGGCCAAGGGCGTAGTTGATGGTGTCGCCTGAGCGGAGGATACCCCTTTCGTGCATGCCCTCCAGGACCCCTGTCCCCCCCACTTCGGACGTGTAGAAATTCCGGTCCCATCTGGCCATGTCCTCGACGGTGGTGTGGAGGCTGGTGGCACCCACGACGTCGAAATCTGGAATGCTGATGCGGTACCCTTCCTCCCGACCCAGAGGGGCGTAGGCATAAGCCCGGTTGGGCACCACGGTGTTGTGATTGTCGTGGAAATGGGTACCGGTCAGACCCAAGGGCCCGAAGATCCGCTCCTGGGTGAACTCCTTCAGGGTCTGGCCCGAGACCCTCTCCACCACCACCGCCAGAAGAGTGAAACCGGTGTTGGAGTAGAGGTACTGATCCCCCACAGGGAAGTTCAACGCCGTTTGTCGGGAGGTGATCTCCAGGACGTCCTCCTGGGTGATGACGTCAGCCTCGAAACGCCAACCGGCCATGCTCAACAGGCTCCACTGGTCCCGGATCCCGGAGGTGTGGTTCGCAAGGTGCCTCAGGGTGATGGTCTCCTCGAACTCCGGCACTTCGGGAACATATTCCCGGATGTCGTCTTCCCAGGAGACCTTTCCCTCGGCGGCCAGAAGGGACACGGCGAAGGCCGTGAACTGCTTCGACACGGAGGCCACGTGGAAGACGGATGAGGGAGTGATGGGGATATCGTACTCCAGGTTGGCCATCCCGTAACCCTTCAAGTAGGAGGGGCTACCCGCCTCCATCACCCCCAGGGCGCAACCCGGCATGTGGGTGGAGTCCATCCCCTCGAAGACTGCGTCGATCCGGGCCTCGTCCTCGGGGCCGAAGCGCCCCATCTGCTGGCCGAGGAGGGTCGAGGGAAGGGCCAGGGAGGCCAGGAGGAAGGCTGCGCTACACCGCCGCGGGCCATTGGGCATGGTCTATCTCCAGGGTTGAATGCTCAGAAGGGAACCTGGGGCTTGGCCTCCCATTTCGTCCACCCTTGCCATTGATCCGCCCACCCCCCGAACCAACCGTCATCCCTAAGCATTTGGGTTTCCAAAAACCTTGAATATGTATATACGATTGTATAGCTTATGGTGTTCGGTTGGGATCAGAAGAAAAGCGACGCGAATCTGCTGGAGCGGGGATTTGATTTTCAATTCGCCACCTCGGTATTCGAGGGTCCTACGCTGGAAAAAGGAGATCGCCGGAGGGCCTATGGCGAAAGACGCATCGTGGCCATCGGCGTGACGGATGGCCTCCACCTGACAGTGGTGTTTACCGATCGCCCCGACCAAGAGGGCAACCCGATCCGGCGCATCATTTCTGCCCGAAGGAGTAACCGAGGTGAGCGAGAAGCCTACGAACAGTCAAAGACGGATTGATCATCCCTCCCAAGGCCGTGCTAATTTGGCGCGTCTCCGCGGTATGGGCGATGCAGAGATCGACGCTACTTCCCCTCCGGAGCTATCTGATCTCCCCGACGATTTCTGGGGCGACGCCGAGGTCGTTTTGCCTCCCTCGAAGGAAGCCATTTCAATGCGCGTCGATCAGGATGTCCTTGAATGGTTCAGGAGCCAGGGCCCCAGGTACCAAACCCGTATGAACGCGGTGCTGCGCTCTTACATGACAATCACGAAAGGCCGGAGTCACTGACAAGCCGAAGGTGTGTCCGTGGTCATCCCAGAAACCGCCATACCCCTCCGCGACAAATGGCCACCGTTAACGAATTATGAACGCTCAAGATCAAAGATCGGACGAGGCAATCTTGGCCGAGTTGGGGGAACGCCTGAGCGCAGCGCGCCTCTCCCGCCTTCTGTAGGGCACCGAGGGATAGCTGGATTTCTCCCCTCCTCAATCCCACGTGAACCGGAGGAGCCGGTCG
>JAUXEE010000288.1 GCA_030618065.1 Gemmatimonadota bacterium | reverse complement strand
GGTTGGGGGTGTTCGACCTGGACACCTTCTTCCCAGAGAAGGACAGGATGAAGCTGGCCATGCGGTTGAACGGCCTGGTGGCTTCCCCCTCCTTCGCCGAGTGGATCCAGGGCGAGCCCCTGGACATGGATAGTCTTCTCCGGGCTCCCGACGGCCGTCCCCGGGCCAGCATCGTCTACCTTTCACACCTGTCCGAGTCCGAACGGGTCTTCGTGGTCACTCTCCTGTTGTCCAAGATGGTGACGTGGATGCGACAGCAGTCGGGGACCTCTGAGCTCCGGGCGTTCGTTTACGCCGACGAGGTCATGGGGCTGGCGCCTCCCACGGCTGAACCCCCCTCCAAGCGCCCCATCCTCACCCTGTTCAAACAGGCTCGGGCCCACGGCGTGGGCGTGGTATTGGCCACCCAGAACCCGGTGGACCTGGACTATAAACTCATGTCCAACGCGGGGACCTGGATGGTGGGCCGGTTACAGACCGAAAGGGACAAAGCCCGGATCATCGAGGCTCTGCGGTCGGCTTCGGGTGAGGTGGACGTGGGGGCATGGGACGCCCGAATCAGCGGACTGGGGAAGCGGCAGTTCGTCCTCAAGACGGCCCGGTCTCCCCAGCCCAGTCTCTTCACCACCCGGTGGGCCATGTCCTACCTGAAAGGGCCCTTTACCCGCTCCGAGCTCCTTCGGCTCAAGCCCCAGGCGGGAGCGGACCCTGAGCCGACTCCTGCGACAGGCGGAGTGGCGGCAGCAGAGCCCCCAACCTCCTCCGCTCCCGCTCCTACCGCCCTGGCCCCCGACGAGAGCCCGGTACAGCCCAAGGTGGCCTCCGGAATCGCCGTCCGTTTCTTGGACCCGGGCGCACCCTGGAGCAAGGGACTCGGAGTCGTGCCCGGTGGGCATCGTCTGGAAGCGGGAATGGCTGCCAGGGTCCGGCTCCTTTTTGACGACCAGAGGGGGAACCTTCGGCATGAGGAGGAATGGGAGGCCGTTTTCTTCCCCCTCGAAGCCAAACTCGAGCCTGAGACGGCTCAAATCGTAGACCATGATCGGCGGGACTTCAGGGAGGAGCCTCAGGGGGATGTCGTATACGCCCTTCCCGAACCTTCCCTGGACCGTGCCGGGTTCTTCCGGTCTTCAGAGAAGGCCATCGAGGAACATCTCTATCGCAACCTGTCCCTCACCCTGTTTCGAAACGCTCCCCTGAAGCTTTTCTCCCGGGTGGGGGAGTCGAAGGACGCCTTCCGGAAGCGCTGTCTGGCCTCCGCGGAGGAACGGGCGGACGCAGTCGCAGAGAAATTGCGTGACCGATATGAAAGGAAGCTCAAGACCGCCAGGAGCCGAGCTTCTCAGGCTGGCCGAAGGGTCCGAGAACTGGAGGTGGACACGGAGCAGCGACGCCAACAGGAGCTCGTCTCAGGGGCAGGGGAGCTTCTCTCCATGTTCCTGGGGGGACGCCGGAGAACCCGAAGCCTGTCCGGAATCTCCTCACGCCGATCCCAGACCCGCCGGACCATGGAGCGCCTGAGGAGCGCCGAAGAGAAGCTGGGAGAGTACGAGGACGCGATCCTGGAGCTCGAGGAGGAGTTGGGCATCGAGCTTGAAGAGATCTGGGATAAGTGGAAGAACACCGCCGAGGATCTGGACGACTTCGAAGTGGGTTTGGAGAGAACGGACGTCCATCTGGACGACCTCTTCCTCTTCTGGGCCCCGGTGGGATAGGGCGCCAGGGCGAGACCCCGGCGCCCGGGCGGGGGTGATGCTCTTCAGCTCGCCCCGTTCACCCTTTATCTCGATCTCCCGTCCGATTTCGAAGGTCTTCCGGGCATAGAAGCCGGCCAGGATATTCCTGGTTATGTCCCGGCTCCCCAACCCAAAGGTGAGCCCGAAGGCCAGTGCCATACCAGCCAGAATCGCCGTAGTCACGACCCGGATGATCTCGGTGTCGATCTGGAGTTGGCTCACGGCCATGATGCCCAGGACGACCAGAAGGAGCCCGGAGACTACACCACCCAATGAGGAGGCGAACTCGATACCCGAGTTTCCTGCCGCCTCCGCTACGGCCCGCCCGGCGAACTGGGCGGCGGCACTCCCCAGGATCAGGATCAGCAGGGCGGCGACGATGTTGGGCAGATAGGCCATGAAAAAGCCGATGGCATTCGAGATGGCCGAAGGCCCATGGAATCCGCCGCCGTCCTGGCAAAGAGGAAAAGAAGCAGATAATACACGATCCTGGGAATGACGACGTTCAGGGACTCCCGCATCCCCAGTCGCTGGATGGCCTGGTCGATTCCGACTTTTTCCACCAGGGCATCGAAGCGAAGCCGAACCATGACGCTTCGAAGGATTCGCTCCACCACTTTGGCCACCACAAGGGCCGAGATCAGCAGTAGAAGGCCCAGGAGGACCGTCGGCGTCCAGGCGATGATGGAGTCCACCACACCCTGGTACGTCATCACGAGTTGGTCGCGGATTTGTTCACCCATTCGTCCGATCCTCCTCCTTTGGGGATTCGCCGGGGGAAAACATCGAAAAGATCATTCCAAGGAATTCGATGAAAGCTTGGGCCGAGGCCGTCCATACCAGCGTCGCCATGTGGCCCACCAAGGACCGTCGTCGGAGAGATGAAAGGACCCGAGACATGAAACCCTTGGACACGTCCTCTTCCAGAGCCATGAGTTCCCCGATGGGTTCTCCCAGCTCCTCGTCACCATCGACTTGTTCGGTTCTGCCGGTGTCTTCGTTCATGTCTCAGAAGTTCTGGGCGGTCAGGCCGTGGATTCGACTTCCATGGCCGCAAGGAGCCGCCGAAACTCATCCCTACCGCGTTTGATGCGCATCTTCACCGCTGAGAGCCCGAGTCCGAGCTCCTCCGCGATTTCCTCATAGGACATGCCGTCCATGTCCCGCAGGACCAGGGGGATCCGGAGCGTTTCGGACATTTGAAGAAGCACGCTCCCGACACGAGCCTTCGCCGCTTCCTTCTCCAGCTCTCGTTCAGCCTTCGGTGAAACGCTGCTGGCGCCCTCGACTCCGGGAGCATTCAGCTCCACGGTCTCCAATCGCTTCTTCTTCACGAAGTTGATGCAGTGGTTCGATTTGATTCGCTGCACCCATGTATTGAAGGACGACCGGCCTTCGAATCCGGCCAACCCGAAGTAGATCTTCATGAAGACCTCTTGGGCCAGGTCTTCCGCGTCATCCGGCGATCCAGACAGATATCGGCAGTTGGTGGTCACCTTCGCCTGATACCGTCGTACAAGCTCCTCGAAGTGGCGCAGATCCCCCTCCCCCGCTTCACGGATCCGGGCCAGAAGCTCCTCGTCCCCAACCTGGTTGTCTTTGACCAAGGCCTGTCTCCCTCTCTTGCTGGCTTTAGACCCCAACCGCACTCGAGAAGTCACCTTTGGCGGGAAGCTACCCCTGGGCCCCCTCCATGGCCCGGTGCCCAACCCGGTGCATCCGGACTTTCGCTACTCTCCATGCCCCCGCCGCCGCGATAAGCAGGGCGGCCAGGG
>JAUXEE010000279.1 GCA_030618065.1 Gemmatimonadota bacterium | reverse complement strand
GTGTTGACCCTGGTGGACTCGGCCCAGTCCGTGGGCTCCATCCGGACCGACGTCCGGGCGCTGGGGGTGGACGCCCTCTCCGTGGGCACGCAAAAAGCTCTCCTGGCCTTTTACGGCCTGGGCTTCCTGTTCATCAGGAAAGAGCTGGCCGAGTCCATGAGCCCGGTACACGTGGCCCGGTATGGCATGGACCTGGGCCCCGACGCCCACGAGACCGCCATCGGCCCCGGGGAGCTGATCTTCAAGCCGGGAGCGCTCCGTTTCGAGCTCTCCAACTACAACTACATGGGGCTGGCTGCCGTGGAGCAATCCCTGGAGCTGATCCACTCCATCGGGATGGATCGCATCGAGCGACACCTTCGGGGGCTGGCAGCCCGCCTGGCTTCCGGCCTCCTGGAGCTGGGCCTCCCCGTCGCCGGAGGTGAGCCAGGGCCCCACCTGGCCCAGATCGTGGCCGTGGGGGAAAGTGGCGGGGGACGGCACTACGGCGCCGACGACCCGGCCATGAACCGACTCCACGAGCACCTGACCCGGAACAGCGTTCACATCTCCATTCGAAGGGGTGTCCTTCGGATGTCCGTCGGGCTCTATAACAACGAAGAGGACATCGACCGGGTCGTGGCTCTCAGCCGAGAGTGGGTGCGTGGTCGGTGACAGGCGGGTGAGATCGTGAGGGGGGTGATCGCATGAGAATCGTCGGTGGGAAATGGGCCGGGGTATCCCTGGTCTCTCCAGGACCCCGGGTCCGACCCACCCGGGAGGAGGTGCGAGCCGCCTGGATCACGGGGCTGGAGCCCGATCTCGGGAAAGCGAAGATCCTGGATCTTTTCGCGGGAACAGGGGCCTTGGGCCTGGAGGCCCTATCCCGGGGCGCGACTTCGGTGGACTTCGTCGAGAATGGGGGGCCTGCTCTTCACGCCCTCAAGGCCAACCTGGCCAAGCTCCGGGTAAAGGGCTGGACCCGCCTTTTCAAGAAAAACGTATTCCTCTTTCTCCAGGGCATCGAGACACCCGTATATGACCTGGCCCTGGCCGATCCCCCCTACACCTCCCAGGCGGCGGAACGCCTGGTGACCCTCTGGCTGGAGAACCCCTTCAGCCGAATCTTGTCCGTTGAACATGCAGCCGAGCGGCGCCTCCCCGGACGGGGAAAAAAGAAGGTCTATGGAAATTCCGCCGTTACGACCTACCGGTTGCGGGAAAAGCAATTTTGACCCTCAAGCCGAGGATCGGAAAAGATGAAGAGATTTGCGGCAGTCGCGGGATGTGTATTCCTGGGTCTAACGACCTCCATCCCACTTTCTGCGCAGGAGCGGAGTTGGCTTCCGGATCCGGCCCAGGAAGAGGCCTTCATGGAGGTTCTGCACTCCATTTCAAGCCATGATCTCATGGAATACGTGGAGGAGATGAGCTCGGACAAATACAAGGGGCGTCTGTCAGGGACTCCGGAGTACATGCAGGTGGCGGAGTGGGTAGCCGGCCATCTGCAGGAATGGGGAACCAAGCCTGGGGGCGACGACGACAGCTATTTCCAGATGTTCGACATGCCCTACAGCGACATGGAAAGTGCCGGAGCGTTGTCCATCCAGATGGAGTCGGGCGATGAGAGTATGGTCGTCGAGTACTCCTTCCCTCAGGACTATTACCCGGGCACGAACTCCGATGCCGGGACGATAACGGCTGAGGCGGTGTATGTTGGCCACGGCATCACCGCGCCGGAGTTGGGATACGACGACTACGAGGGATTGGATGTGAGGGGGAAGATCGTAGTTATCGACGCCAATACTCCCTATGTCGGGAACGACGATGAAACCACCCTCCAGTGGGTGCCCTACAGCTATCATCAGTTCAAGCTGGACAATGCCCGTAGCCATGGGGCCGCGGGGCTTCTTTACGTAGGCAAGCTCGCCAACCCCAACACCTCCTACAACGAAGGCCTCATCTACTGCCACATCGATGAGCATGTGGTGGACCATCTCTTCTTCGAAAGCGGGAAGACCCACTCGGAAGTGGTGGAGGAGATCCAGGGTAGCCTGAAGCCGGCCTCCTTTTCCCTTGGGAAAACGGCCACCATCACCGCCGAGTTGGTGCGTCATCCCGAGGGTCGGGCAGCCAACGTCATCGGAATCATCGAGGGCAGCGATCCCATCCTGAAGGATGAGGTCATCATCATCGGAGGACACCTGGACGCCGTGGGTTATCTGGGTGAGCTGATGCCAGGGGCCCTGGACAACGCATCGGGCGTGGCCGATATCCTGGGCGCCGCGAAGGCGCTGGCCGCCTCTCCGGTCCCGCTGAAACGGTCCATCATGTTCCTTTTCATCGGGGGCGAGGAGTGCGGGCTCGTGGGGAGTACCGCCTACACCGAGGGGCCGGTCTTCCCGAAAGAGAAGACCGTGATGTTCTTCAACCTCGACATGGTGGGCCACGGCACGGGCCTTTCCGTAGGTGGAGGGCTGACCTACCCCCAGATCTACAGCCACTTCGAAGCGGCCAACGCGGCCTACCTCCACAGGCCTCTCCGGACATCGGAATCTCGGGTTTCTCTGGGGCGGCCCAGAAGCGACTCGGTCATCTTCCAGCGAGCGGGTTTCCGGACCATGAGTTTCGGGACCAGCGGGCGGATTCCGGGCATGAACACATACTACCATGATCCACGGGACACCCCGGACACCCTCACTCCGGAGATCATGGAAGACGTTGTGAAGCTGATCTTCGTGGGCCTTACGGGCCTGGCCAACGACAGGGAGATGAGCTTCTAAGGGTCGGGGGGCGAGGGCTGCCCCCTCCCCCGCCCCCCTCCTTCTCCCGGGCTCACCCTCCGGGCAACCGCGCGGTCTCTATCCCCCCGGCCGTACCACCCTCGGGTAGTCCGGGTCGTCCTCCAGACACCACTCGATGAAATCCCTGAGATCCTGGTTGGATCCGGCCAGGTCGGCTTTTCTCAAGTACATCATGTGGCCGCTCTCGTACCAGGTGAAGCGGAAGCGGTCCTTGAACTCACCACCGGGCTGGATGTGGGAGATGGTGTAGACGGCGCTGAAGTAATCCGTGGCTGCGTCGAAGTACCCCCCCTGGATCAGGACTTTCATGTACGGGTTGGCCTGCATGGCCCCTCGAAGCATCTCGCCCACGTTGGCATCGTCGTCCCGGTTCCAGGGCCTCACCGGGCCCCAGATGTTGTACTTGAGGTCCGGGTCGTAGCCGAGCTCCTCTCGGAGATAGAGATTCACGGCGTTCCCAAAGGGCCCGTCCCAATCCGCCATGGCCGGATCGTATTCCGGAGTTTCCCCGGCGGCGTCCCGGTCCACTCCCACGTACCGGGAGTCCAGGCGGCCCACCGTGAGCCGTTGGTCCCTCAGGAGCTCCTTCCAGAACCTGCGACTGTCGATTCGGAGGTTCGCCGAGAGGACGTATTCGGGGGAGAGGCCGGTGTAGTGGGCCACCTGCCGGGCGATTCCGTTCCGCGTGGCCTCATCCAACTGGTCACCCTGGACCAGGGCGGGGAGGTAGGTAGTCAGAGCGAACCCCTCCACTTCGGCCAGGAAGTCCTCGATAGCACGGGCCTGGAGCTCAGGGGCGAGTTGTTTGTGGTACCAGGCCGTGGCGGCCCGCTGAGGGAGGGACGTAGCGTAGGAGACGTCGGGGCCCGATTCCACGTCCAGTCTCGTCATGGACACCAGAATCACTCCGTTCAGATAGATCTGATGGGAATCGGCCAGGTGCCCGGCGAGCCCCGACGCCC
>JAUXEE010000338.1 GCA_030618065.1 Gemmatimonadota bacterium | reverse complement strand
GGGTCTGTCCACCCAGGAGAGAGGGCCCCGCCAGAGCCAAGACTCCGAAGAACCGCAAGAAGCTGAAGCCGGGCAGAATGCTTGTGGGATTCCAGTACGTCATGGTCGTCGGGGTTAGCGGGTCGAGAGGACCCCTGGGTTCAGAGAGCCTTCCGACCTCGGTTTGGCCATGGGCCCGCCCCTTCGCGAGGCCCACAGGAAGGTACGCGGCGGCCCCCGGCACCGCAGTACCTGGCCCCTGGCGCCTCCGCACCCGGCTCCCGCCCGGGCTTCGCCACTGTTGCGCCCCGGGCCCAGCCCCTTAGAATCCCTCCATGCCCACCGATACCCCTCGCCTGAGCAGGGAAGGCTACAACCTGCAGCGGTCGGTGATGCGCGATCTTCTGCGCTTCGCCGTGGACCCGAATGTCATCTCCCTCGCGGGGGGGCTTCCGGCCAGCGAATGCCTCCCCCTGGACGGACTCAAGGAGTGTCTCGACACCGTCTTGTCCAGAGACGGGCCTCGGGCCCTTCAGTACAGCCCTCAGCATATGGGGCTCCGAAGCTGGATCGCCGATTACATGGGCTCCCGGGGAGTGTCCTGTACCCCCGAAGAGATCTTCATTACGAATGGCAACCAACACGGCCTCGCCATTCTGTCCCGCCTCTTCCTGGACCCGGGCGAACCGGCGGTCATCGAAGAAGTCACCTTCACGGGAATCCACCAGGTCACTGGGGGCCGTGATGCAGAGGTCAGGACCGTCCCGACGGACCTCGACTCGGGCGTGCTGGTGGAGAGCTTCGAGGAAGCCCTCAAGGCCTCACCCACTCCCCGACTCTCCGTTCTGATTACCGATTTCCATAATCCCCTCGGCGTATCCATCGCCGAAGAGAAGAGGGCGAAGTTGGCCGGTTTGGCCGCCAAATACGGGGTCCCTCTCATCGAAGACGATCCCTATGCCCCTTTGAGGTTCAGGGGGAAGGCCATCCCTGCCATCAAGGCCCACGACGAAGCCGGGATAGTGTTCTACCTCGGTTCATTCTCCAAGATGCTGGCCCCCGCCCTCCGGTTGGGATGGATCGTGGCTCCCGCGGATCTCATGCCCAGGATTACGACCCTCCGGGAGTCCTTCGATCTGGAATCCTCCACCCTCTATCAACGAGCCGTTGCCGAGTTCGTGAGTCGGGGAATGCTTGAACCCCACCTCGAAAAAATCACAGCGGCCCACGGAGAACGATGTGCCACCATGCTCCGGGCCCTGGACGAGCACCTCTCGGAGGTGGCCCGTTGGAGCAAGCCGGATGGGGGCGTTTTTGTGTGGGTATCCCTTCCCGAGCGGTTGGATACCACGGAAATGTTCCATCAGGCCATCGAGCGGCAGGTCGCCTACATCCCCGGAGGTGTCTTCTCCGTGGACGGGAGCACCAAGAACGCCCTGCGTCTGAACTTCAGCAACGTGAAACCCGAAGCCATCGAAGAGGGCGTGGCCCGTTTGGCCGACGTGATCCGGACCGCCCTTCAGGCCTGACCCGACCCGAACCATGACCCACCCCGAACCATGACCTACCCCGAACCATGACCTACCCCGGAGGCGCACGGTGATCGAGTTCACCCTTACGGAGGAGCAGGAAGCTCTGCGCGACCTGGTTCGCGACTTCGCCACCAGGGAGATCGTTCCCCTCGCCCCGACGCTGGATGAAGAGCAGCGGCACAGCCCCGAGATCGTCCAGAAGTACTTCGACCTCGGGTTTCTCCACTACTCGGTTCCCGAGGAATACGGGGGAGCAGGCCTCGGGACTCTGGATGGGTGCCTCTTTAATGAGGAGTTGGGGGCCGCGTGTGGAGGGATCGCCTGCGTGCTGGGCGGAAATCCCCTGGGACTGACACCTCTCCTCATCGCCGGAAGCGACAAACTCAAGGGTGAGCTGCTCCCTCCCCACACGGAAGGGCCGAATCTGGCGGCGTTCTGTCTGACCGAAGCGGGAGCCGGATCCGACGCAGCAGCCATGCGATCCACAGCCCGCTTGGAAGGTGACGAATACCTCATCAACGGCACCAAGAGCTTCATCACCAACGGAAGTGTGGCAAGCATCTACTCGCTTTTCGCCATGGAAGATCCCGAGCTGGGGAACAAGGGCTTCTCGGCATTCATGGTTCCAGCCGACACCCCCGGCATCACCATCGGGAAAAAAGAAAACAAGATGGGTCAGCGAACCGCAGACACCCGGGAGGTGATCTTCCAGGATGTGCGGATCCCGGCTCGATACCGTCTGGGCAAAGGGTTCGACGGATTCAAAATCGCCATGATGACGCTGGACGAATCCCGGGCCACGGTGGGAGCCGCTGCCGTGGGCATCGCCCGGGCAGCTCTGGAGGTCGCCACCCAATATGCGAAGGAGCGGGTCCAGTTCGGGAAGCCCCTCGCCGGCCATCAGGCCATCCAGTTCAAGCTGGCGGACATGGCCATGAAGGTGGATGCCGGGCGCCTCCTCTGCTGGCACGC
>JAUXEE010000051.1 GCA_030618065.1 Gemmatimonadota bacterium | reverse complement strand
TGAGGTTCGGGAACACGAGGACATTCGCAGGTCCCGTCAGGCTCGAAAAGGGGAAAAACTCCTTGAGGATATCGAAATTCAGAGCCGAATCGGCCTGCATCTCCCCGTCTACCTCCAACTCCGGATCCAGGGCTTTGATCCGCTGCACGGCCTCCGACATCTTCCGAGAGAGGGGATGGGGGGCCGAGCCGAAGTTGGAAAAGGAGAGCAGGGCCACCCGCGGCTGGATCTTGAGCTCCCTCACGAACCCGGCTGCAAGGATGGCGATCTCGGCGAGGGTCTCCACGTCCGGATCGATGTTCACCGAAGTGTCTGCGAAAAAGAGTAGCTTCTGGTTGGGCAGGGCGATCATGTAGAGGCCCGCCACATGCTGGACGTCGTCAGCCCGCCCGACAACCTGAAGGGCGGGACGGATGGTCTCCGGATAGTGTGACTCGATGCCAGCCACCAGCGCATCGGCGTCTCCCTCCCGGACCATCATCCCCGCGAAATGGAGGCCCCGGGCCATCTGGCCTCTCGCCTCGGCCAAGGTCAAACCCTTCCTGAGGCGCCGGCGGTAGTGGGCCTGAGCGTACTCTTCCCGCTTTTCTTCCTCCTCAGCGGGGTGGATGATCTCCACACCTTCGAGATTCACCCCCAGCGCTTCCGCCCGCTCCCGAATTCGCCCAGGCCTACCCACCAGAATCGGAACCGCTACCCCCTCCTCGACCACTTTCGCCGCGGCACGGATGATCTGGTCGCTATTACCGTCAGGAAGGACCACCCTCTTCGGGTCCCGGCGGGCCATGGACACCATCCGCTGCATGACCTCCATGGCCGGGCCTAGGCTCGCCCTCAGGCGGTCCCTGTACTCGTCCAGATCCACCTCGATCCTGGAGACCCCATCTTCCATGGCGGCCTTGGCCACGGCCGGAGCCACGTAGAAGAGAACCCTGGGATCGAAGGGCTTGGGAATGATGTATTCTCTCCCGAACTCGATGGGTTCTCCCCCGTAGGCCATCATGACCGATTCGGGGACCTCCTGCCGTGCCAGGTCTGCCAGGGCCCGCGTGGCCGCCAACATCATGTTCGGTGTGATGCTCCGGGCCCTCACATCCAGAGCCCCCCTGAAGATGAAGGGGAAGCCCAGGACGTTGTTCACCTGGTTGGGGTAGTCGCTCCGGCCGGTGGCCACGATGGCATCGCTTCGGACCTCCTCGACTTCCTCCGGAAGAATCTCCGGAACCGGATTCGCCAGGCCGAAGATGACGGGGTTGTCGGCCATGGACCGGACCATCTCCTTCGTCACCATTCCCGCGACGGACAGGCCCACGAGAACGTCGGCGCCCTCCATTGCATCGACCAGCGTCCGTGCCTCCGTCTCGACCGCCCACTCCTCTTTATACTCGTTCATCCCCTCGGTGCGACCTTTGTAGATGACCCCCTTGGAGTCCACCAGCATCATGTTCTCGTGCAGGATGCCGAGGCGCATGAAGTGGCGGGCCGAAGAGATAGCGGAAGCCCCGGCACCGCTGAAGACCACCCGGACCTCCTCCAGCTTCTTCCCCACGACATCCAGAGCATTCAGAAGGCCGGCAGCGGCAATGATGGCCGTTCCGTGCTGATCATCATGGAAGACAGGGATATCCATGGTCGCCTTGAGTGTCTTCTCGATGTGGAAACACTCAGGTGCTTTGATGTCTTCCAGGTTGATGCCTCCGAAGGTGGGCTCCAGAAGCTGGCAAGCCCGGATCACCTCTTCCGGATCGTGAGAGTCGATCTCAATGTCGAAGACGTCGATTCCGGCGAACCGTTTGAAGAGAACGCCCTTCCCCTCCATGACCGGCTTGCCAGCAAGGGCCCCGATGTCCCCCAACCCCAGGACCGCAGTGCCATTGGACACCACGGCCACCAGATTCCCTTTGGCGGTGTAAAGGAAAGCGTCGTCCGGGTTCTTCTCGATCTCCAGGCAAGGATCCGCGACTCCAGGGCTGTACGCCAGAGAGAGCTCCCTCTGGGTGGCCATGGGTTTGGTGGCCCTGACCTCGATCTTGCCGGGCCTGCCTCCCATCGTGTGGTAGTCGAGTGCGTCCTGCTTTGAAATGGCCATATCTTCTCAATCCAGTCTGATCTTTTGTCTGTGAGGCGCCGCCCCGATGAAGCTCGGGTGGACAGGTTTCAGTGCAACTTCCGGACCGGGACAGGGGGGGTCGTTTCCCCGGTGGGCCAGAGACCCTAGATTAGCGCAAACTCAAGGCTGGAGGGAACATTGGAGATCAAACAGGGCCGAATGGTCCATCTCGGGTATGGCAAGTACTGGCGGTCGGATGAGATCGTAGGACTCTGCCCCATCGAGGAGAACCGGGGGCCCGGGCGAAGGACCGAAGTATGGGTCGCCACCCGGGAAGATCCTCTGATCGTATCTCGATCCGAGCAATCGATCCTCAGCGACATGGCCAGTCTTCCTACCAACGAGTTCGAGGCAGAGGAGGCCCGTGGGATTCTGAGTGAATTCCTGGAAGACCTCCACGATGTGAACCCCGTGCTCAGACGGATGCTGGAGAATGAGGTCCGGGTCGATCTGGACATGTGGGAGCGGCGGTTCGAGACCCTTCTCCTTAGAGGGACGGGCGAAAAGAACGAAGAGGACCAAGAGGACCTCTTTTCGGCCCAGGGCTGACCCCGCTCCGGGCCAAGCCCCGACCCGCATGCGCCTTTCTCTCGGTCTTGTACCACTCTGTCTTCCCTTCCTGGCCCTGAGCCTGGCCCCGGAAAGGGGCCTGGGCCAGGAATGTCCTTCCGGACAAATCTCCTACATCTTCGTCGACAACAACTCCATCTTCGATCTTTCTGAACTTGATCCAGAGGCCAGCTTCCGCTGGGCCTACAAGCTGGCGAACAAGCTCCATGTCCGGACCCGGGAGGAGTTCATCCTGGACGAGCTTCTCTTTGACGTCGGTGAGTGCCTGGACTCCCTCCTACTGGAAGAGTCCGAGAGACTTCTCCGGGCCTATCGCTTCATTGGGGACGCAGACATCTTCGGCATTCCCCAACCCGATGGAACCCAACACGTCAACGTCTACACGCAGGACGAATGGACCACCAGGGTGGATCTGGGCATTCGGGTGGATGATGGAATCAAGATCGATGGCATCGAGATCACCGAAGAGAACTTTCTCGGTTTGGGGATTCTGGCAAGGGGCTTTATCAAGAAGGACAAAGAGATTCAGGACCTTGGGGTCGAGGTGGAGACCCCTCGGCTCTTCAAGACCCGCTGGAACGCAAGGGTGAGCCTTGGTAACACCCGAACGGGGAGGTTTTGGGAAGAATCCATCACCTACCCCTTCGTGGGTGAGGTGGGAAGAGTGGGGGCTCGTCAGAGCATTCTCTGGCGGGAAACCGTGTTTTCCTATTCGACCGAAGGAAGTCCGGATTACACCCACCTTCTTCTCCCATTCCTCGATCAACGATGGGACATCACAGTAGGTGGCCGGCTGGGTCGTCCGGGGAAACTTACGGTCCTGGCCCTGGGAATCTCTCGGGAATCCATCGAGTTCCGGGACTTCCCCAATGACCTGGAATACGTGGTGGGCAAGGACTTCTCCAACCCTGTCCCTGTGGACTCCGCGGGCGTCGGAGAGATCAGTGGGCAGGCCCGAAGTCGCGGGGCGAACCGGGTCAACTTCTTCCTGGGCCAACGAAGCCTCCGATTCGTCAAACGGAGGGGGCTGGACGCCCTGAGGGGGATCCAGGACGTGAGCGTGGGGACGGAGATATTTTTCGGCCTGGGCAGAGCCTGGAGAGCGCTCCAGGAAGGTGGGAGCCTTTCCTCCGATGACCTCCATACCCAAGCCTCGGTCTTCGCCGGCGGCGTTTGGGATGGTTGGGTGATGAATGCTCAGGCCTCAGCTGAGGCCCGGCATGTCAGCGCCGGCGGGGGTAAGGACGCTGACTGGAAGGACATCTTCGGGGAAGCCGACTTACTCTTATACTGGCAACCGAACGGCGACCGATTTCACACCCTTCTCTTCCGCTTTTCAGCGGCCGGGGGATGGTCGGTTGAGACACCTTTCCAGCTTACCCTTGGTGGGCGCACGGCACTCCGAGGATTCCGAGAAGAGCAGTACCCGGGAGCCCATCGAGTAGTCATGACGCTGGAAGACAGGGTTTACCTGCCCTCGCCCTCCCCGGGTCTTTTTGACATGGGCCTGGCCTTTTTCCTGGACGTCGGCCACATGTGGGCAGGGGAGGCGCCGTTCGGGGTGAGTTCGGGTTGGGTCGGCACCATCGGAGGGGGACTCCGAATCGGCCTCCCTCCCAATACCACGAATGTGGTCCGCATCGTTCTTGCCCTGCCCCTGGGGAAGAAGGCCCAACTGAAGGACCTGATCCTTCGGGTCAACCTCCGCGAACTCTTGGGAATCCTTCCTGGACTCAGGGACCGTCAACTCCTACGAAGCCTCCGAAGTGGGGTGAGACCGGCATTCATAGCTGCACCCTGGTGAGGGAAACCCCACCCGGGACCGCTACGGAGCCCTCGGGTTCACTCTGTCACCTCTGGCGGATCTGAGTATGGGGCATTGTGTCCCCCACCGTGTGGCACCCCGAAGCGGAGATCTCCCCCTGGATCGTGGGAGAAGCCGCTCCGGGCTCCTTGGATGCGAGCCGGGGGGCCTGGGCCGCCACTTGGTGGGTCATCGGCACTCTTCTTGCAGATAGGTCTAATTGGCCCAGAATCCCATAAGTAGTCATAAAACCATTGACTTACAGAACTGAGTCTTTTAACATTCACGGACTTTTCCGGTACACCGTTTTGTCCCTTCAATCTCCCTAGCGCGAGGTACAGAAAAGCGGATGTTTTCAACTTCCCGGGGTCTGGACTCTTTCGATCAGTATCTGCAGGACGTTGAGAAGTATCCCCTCATACAGGATCCGGGAGAGGAGCGGGCACTGGCCCGCCGAGCCCGGGTGGGCGACAAGGAAGCGGCCGAACGTCTGGTCACGGCCAACCTCAGGTTTGTGATTTCCTATGTGAAAAAATACCAGGGCCGCGGGCTGGGCCTGGCCGAGCTCGTATGCATAGGGAATGAGGGACTTCTGAAAGCCGTCAAGAAATTCGATCCTGACAAGGGCGTCAAGTTCATCTCCTACGCCGTCTGGTGGATCCGACAGACCGTGCTTCAGGCTCTCGCTGAACAAACTCGCTCGGTCCGCATCCCACTCAACCAAAACTCAAATCTCGCAAAGCTCGCCCGCACCAATACGGCTCTGACACAGCAACTAGGGCGGACTCCCACCGACCAAGAGCTGGCCCAGGACATGTGTGAGCCGCTGGAGACCATCCGGGCCCTCCGTAGAGTCGCAGCCAGCGAGTTGAGTCTGGATGCCCCCATCGACCGGAGTGACCGGGACAGCGCCTCCTTTGGCGAACGGTTCTCCGGAGCGGAGGCTAGTGATATCGAAGAGGACGTAGAGGCCATCGCCCGCCGAGACTACCTCGAAAACATGTTCGAGGAGTACCTCACGGAGCGGGAGCGGAAGATCCTCTACCTCTACTACGGACTGGACGACGGGGAAGAGCGGACCCTCGAGGAGATCGGTTCTCTCCTGGGTGTCACCCGTGAGCGGATCCGGCAGATCCGTAACCGGGCCTTCGAGAAGCTGCGGGAAAGCCCCCACGGCGAATCTCTTTCCGGATTCTGGAACGTCAACTAGACGATCGGTGGGCAGATATCTCGGCCGGGGAGAGGGCCCCGTCTTCCAGGAAGGCGGGGCCCTCTCGCTTTCACTCTTCTCCGCCTGCCTGGCCCTGGCCGTTCTGGGAATCTCCTCCCTTTTCGTGCCCCTTTCGGCCCAGGACCCCGAATGGAACAGCCCCAGGGTTCTCCGGATGATCCAGGAAGCCAGGGACGTTCGACAGGGCACGGTTCAGGACCCCACCCTGCGATCCTACTCTTCAAAGGCCCGGGGGTACGTGTATTTCTATCTGGACCGGGAGGACACGGGCGAACGGATCCTGGTGAAGACCGACCAGATCGCCCTGGAGGTCTTCTGGCGAACCCCCGATCAGTTCAAACAACGCATCGTGGGACTCCGGGATGAAAAGAGCCTCCCAACGAACATCCACTACCACCTGGACCACCTGGTCGTGGTTCAGGACGACTTCGGGGACCGGATCCGAATCGGAGACGGAGACGAGGTGGAAGCCGTCGTTCACCCGGCGGCGCCCGGCTCGGAATTGTTCTACGACTTCCTCCTGGCTGACTCGATTACCCTGAACCTCCCGGCCACATCGGACACGGTTCGAGTCTACGAAATCCAGGTGCGGCCGAAGAATTTCGAGGTTCCTGGTTTCGTAGGAAGCGTGTTTCTCGACCGCGCCACCAAGGCCATCGTTCGGATGAGCTTCACCTTTACCCCTTCCTCCTACGTCGACTCCTACCTGGATCACATCAGCATCTCCCTGGAGAACGGCCTCTGGATGGGGAGATACTGGCTCCCCTTCCGGCAACAGCTGGAGATCCGACGGGAGGTACCCTACCTGGATTTTCCAGCCGGAAGCGTGATCCGAGGGTCCTTCGAGATCAGGGATTACGAGATCAATCCCCCCCTCTCCTCCTCTCTGTTCATGGGTAGAACCATTACGGCCCTCCCGGACTCGGCCCGGAGAGTTTTCCCCTTCGAGGACAGCATCCACGCCCAGCTCGACGAGGAGGGCCTTCAGGGATTCCGGCCTCCCCCGGAGATGGATGAGATCAGATCTCTGGCTCTCTCCATCGCGAAGGACCAGTACCTGAGTGGCCTCGGCCGCTCACGTCTTTTCCTCCCATCACCTGCCCTTTCTTCAGCCCTTCGGTTCAACCGGGCCGAAGGGCTCTTCGTCGGAGCAGGAGTCTCCCACACCCCACTCCCCATGTTGGGCCTTTCCCTCTACGGCGGTTTCTCCTTTGGCCGAGAGCGCCCCACCTTGGAAGGGAGTGTCACGGGTGGAGAACGGAGCCCTTCCTCCGGGCTGAAGGCTTTCCTCAACCGGCCCCAGGACCTGGGCCCCGTCCAGGCCATCAGTGGCGTCCTGAATACCCTGACGGCCCTCACCCGAAATCACGACTTCACCGATCTTTTTTTCGCCACGGGAGCCCGGGCCACCCACACGCTGTCGCCCTGGTCCCAGGGCGAGCTTCAACTGACGGCCCGGTGGGAGCGTCACCGATCCGCCCGCGACGTGGTCTCGTCCGATTTGGACGACACGGGGTTCAGGCCGGTCCTACCGGTGGACGAAGGTGTGTGGACCTCCCTGGCCTTGGCCGGTTCCTTTCCGATGCCCTGGCCAAACCTCCACCTCACCACTGTAGGGCTCATGGGTCGATTCAAGGGCCAGAGCTTCGGTTCCCTTTCCGGAGGCCTGAATTATCGACGCCGTTGGCTCACTCGAGGGACCGAAGTTCAAGCCGACCTCCAGGGAGGAACCCTCCTGGGGAGCCCCCCGCTCCAGGCCCACTACTTCCTCGGGGGGCGGCAGACGGTACCGGGCTACCCCTTCCGGTCCCGGGTCGGGGACGGATACTGGCTCCTCAGATCCGAGGCATCCATCGACCTTCTCCACCCGTTCCTCCGGCTTCGAGCCTTCGGGGCCGCCGGGGAGACCCGGGCGGAGAAGCTTCTCTACCCCACACTTCTCCCCATGGAGGACGGGTCGTCTCTCCTGTCGGCCGGCCTCGGTTTGGGGCTCGGTTGGGATGTCATCCGTCTCGACCTTGCCAAGGGCCTCCGGAACGGGGGGGAGTGGGAGATGATCCTCTGGGTGAAGCACGACTTCTGGCCCTGGCTCTGAACGCCCGGTCGGCAAGGGGGGCGATCAGAGCCTACCCGGCGACCGTCACCCCCCACTCCGACCTCTGAAGATCCCCCCGACAGGAGTCCTGGGCGCCTACCCTAATCCACTGCTTCCGCCGTGGGCTTCGGGCTGAGAAGGACCAGCTCCCGGACATTCACGTCGGCGGTGGGAATCGTGATCCCATCCCTTTCGTACGAGTCGTACTCCAGCCGTCCCTCTACGTAAATCCGATCCCCTTTGGACACGTAGTCCTGGGCAAACTGAGCCAGCCGGTTCCAGAGGGTGAGCCGGTGCCAATCCGCCCTCTCCTGGGGCTCGTCCCCATTGCCCGAAGTCCTACGGTTGGTGGCGAGGGAGAAATGGGCCACCTTGGTCCCGTTCCCTGTCTCCTGGATATCAGGATCCTGTCCCACATTCCCCACCAGGATGATCTTGTTCACCGATCGGCTCATGCGTCTCCTCCACCGCCTGGGTCCACTGAAGCCACTCCCTCGGTCAGGGAGTGAACGATTCGTGGCTACAGTATCATGGGGAGACTTGGGCCCTCACATGGCCGGTTGGGCCTCAGAGTGGCGAAGCGCACGAACCCCGCACTGGACTGACCCGTATCTCGTTTTCTTGACTTCACCCTCTTGTTCAGTAAATTGGTGTCACGGAAAGCTGCTGTGTATCTAACACCGATACCAACAAAGCCTCTATGACACGTTTCATTCCTCCAACTCTGGCCCCCGTTTTGGAGCTCCTGGAGTTGAACCGGCCGGTCACTATCAGCCGGAGGCAAATGGAAGATCTGGTCCGCGAGGCTGGGGTGGGCTGGCCGGTCAACGTGGTCATCCAACGGCTTTCGGTGCTTGGCTGGCTCGGGAGGACGGAGGCCCGGGGGGTCTGGGAGTTCCTTCCTGCGGAACGAGCCGGAGCATTCTCCACCGGTGACCCACTCTTGACCCTGCGCGCCACGCTCATGGCCGACCCTAACGTACCCGTAGCCCTGGCTCTGGGCTCGGCTCTGTGGCTTCTGGACCTCGCGGATCGACGCCCCGACATACTCGAGGTTGCTCTGCCCCCGCGGAGTCACATTCCAGCAGCGATAAGGAGGAGTTACCGAGTCGTCCGTTACAAGACCCGCCTGCCCCCGGTCGAGGTACGGGGAATTCCGGTCCATTCCCCAGCGAGTGTGCTGGTTCATCT
>JAUXEE010000201.1 GCA_030618065.1 Gemmatimonadota bacterium | reverse complement strand
TCCTCGGGGTCCATCTCCCGCTTCGTAAACACCAGCTTGGTGTTGTCCGGGGAAAGGCTATAGCTGCCCCAGGAGGGAAGCAGGAGGGACTCCTCCATGGTCATGCGCTTCTTGCCCGTTTGGGCGACTTCGTCTCGGCCGGCCTCCTCCTGGGCGAGGGTGGGGGTGGCCGGCAGAAGGGCAAACAACACGAGTGAAACAGCACGCATCCCGATTTTCATGGGAGTCCTCCCGAGGGGTGTTTTGGTTGGTCAGTGACGGAAATTCGGGGGCCGGGGCTGAAAGGGCAACGGGCGGGCCCTCGAGACGAGCTGCCTGGTGATGACCTCGATGGCTCCCGCCACATACCCGGTACCGAAACGGGTGGTGGCGTCCCCCGAGTTGAGAAACCGGATCTCCTGAATCTCGAAGACCGAGATCGTACGGAGCTGGTCTATCTCCCCTCTAGGCATCCCGTCCACGATGACTTTCGGGCCCTCGTGCCCGGATCCTCGGACGTTCACGGCCCGATCGGCCATGAGCCACCTGGGCCGCAACTGTTGGACGACCTCGTAGGCAGAAAGCTGTTGAAAGCTCACCAACTCTTCGATGGTGATGAGGTTCCGTTGCCTCGTGGATCTCTCGCTGGCTCCCCCTGTGGAGCAGCTCGGAAGGACCTGAACACAGAGGGAGAGGCACAGTGCCATGAGGAGGAATCGAGAGCTCTTCATAGGATATGCAATTGGCTTCGCGGGTGCATTCATCGGTTCCTCTCTCTCCTGAGGACTGGACCTTCCCAGGCTCCGGGTGTATCAATGGATCGCATCCCCTGAAAACACAATGGCGTTCGATCGTACATAGTATCTGGAGGGCCCTAGGGTCCTTTGGGTAGCCGGTCCGACCCACCGTGGCAGGGATCAGGAGGAAAGAACCATGTCGAAGCTCCATAAGCAGGCATTGATCGCCATCATCCTTGCACCGATAGCCCCCTTTCTGGTGGGTGGATGTGGAACCAGGCAGTCGTCGTTTGAGGAGGGGGCGGCTCGGCCCACCAAGGCTGAGGCTGAGGAGACCAAGGGAGAGCTGTTTTCCGCTGAAGACATTGCCAAGACAGGTGCCACCACCGCCTGGGAGGCTTGCGCCCGCTTGGTAAAATACGCCGTTTTCACCCAGACCTCCCGCGGGGAGCCCGACCGGATCCGGCGACGAGGAGCGTCCAGCATCAACCTTTATGAGGACATGTTGGTTCTCGTCGACGGGATCAGGATCCTGGACGTCAGAAGCCTGGGTGACATTCCCGCAGGCGTGATCAGTCAGATTCAGGTCTTGAGTGGGTTGGACGGAACCACCCAGTACGGATCCGGCGCCGGCGATGGGGTGATCCTCATCTCCACCCGGGTTCGAACTCCTTGACTCCCCCAGGAACAAACCGTAGTTGAAAGCGCCTGTCACGGCGCTACGCGCCATGCCGGGCGCACCACCCGGAAAAAGGGGTGGGCCTTTCAGCCCACCCCCTTCTTCCTTCCCAACCCTCTCGCAGATTACGCGCCTCGATCGAGGCACTGATCGAAGTTGGGGTTGTTCTCCTCCTCCTGTGGAATGATGAAGTTCATGTCTGGCCCGTAATCACCTCCCTTGAAGAAGGGACCAAAGGGAAAGACTTCGCTCATCGGTCGGTTATACTGCCGTACCTGGCGCCTCAGGTCTGACAGCCGGTGTGCCTCCCCGAACAGGGTGAAGCCCCGTTCGTAGAAGAGGAGGTCGATTCGACCATCGGCGTCCCCCGGGTCAACCACTGGATCCATGCCCAGGTCATCCCGAACCGCATCGAGTTTGTCGATGAAGGTCGTGGCGTCACCACTAGCCAGCGCGGCTTCAGCCTCGATGTACCTGGCTTCGTGTCCGCTGGCCAGCGTCACCGCGGCGTCGAAGGCCGGGAACTTCATCTGCAGGTATTGATCGGTCTGCTCGTCGAACCCCTTCCCACTGAACTCCCATGGAAGCCGTGGGTCCAGGGCCGACCGGAATGGGAGCCCATTGATCCCCTCGTTGTCCGAAAGGGACCACCGCCCCTGCAGCTCACCAAAATCATAGTGGGCGTTTTCCTGGCGGCCGGAGTTCGCCGAGTGTTGGATATCGTACGCCCAACTGGTGGGCACCGAGCCCACCATCCCCGCGGCCTCCGAATACCGATCCAGGCTCATGAGGACACGGGCTTTCCCGACTCGGGCCATGTACTGTTGGTCCTGGTCACTCCCCGCCGCAGCAAGGGCGGCGTCGAACCGGGCCATGGCGAACTCAAAGGTCTCAGTGGTGGTGGCCGGTTCCCCCAGGACCAGGTCGCCCTGCCGGGGTGCGTCACCAAATGGCACGCCGGAGCAGTAGTTCTCTCCGAACATGACGTAGGTATAGGCATTCAGATTCCACATCTCGGCGATGCGGGTGTCTGACGGATCGATCTCCGCCAGGGTTTCGGCCGCGTTCTTGGCTGCGACACGAGCCCTGTGGAGTCGGTTGAACTGCCCGCCTAGGGTCCCGTTGAGCTTGTTCACCTCCCTCTGGTCGATCTCCTCCCGGGTAGGGAAGGTGCCGGAGAGATGGTACTCGTCGGTGAACATGCCCACATAAACAGCCTGTCCCCCGGAACTGGCGGTGAAGGCCCAGGCGAAGTCACCGATGGCGCCAGCCCAGAAGAGATCGCCACCCTGCTCACCGGTCAGGGACTCCGGCACGACGATGTCCGGGTCGGTGATGTCCAGGAATGAATCGCAGGACGTGAGGCTAAAGACGATGGCTCCAGCCATCGCCATCCCCACGGCGCCCTTGAACAGTTTCTTGATGTTCATGGTCTTCTTCCTTTCCGTGGAGCTAGAAGTTGATGGTCAGCCGGGCGGAGAAGTACCGGAGCGGCGGCTGAGTCAAGAAGTCATCGGTACCGAAGTTGTCGGCCGAACCGGCCATGTTGACTTCGGGGTCGACACCGGTGTAATCGGTCCAGGTGAAAAGATTCCGGCCGGACACGGTCAATGTGGCCCGGCTAGCCTGGATCATGTTCGCCCACTGGCTGGGGAGGAAGAAGCTCACAGACACCTCCCTCAGCTTCACGAAATCGCCATCCTCCAACCAACCATAAATCGTCTGGGATCCGTGGTAGCCCTGGGCCACCGCCCGGGCTTGGTCATAATGAGAGGAGGAAGGATCCATGAGCGCCCGACACACGGAGAACCGACAGCGGAATCGCTCCGTGTTGTTGTAGGTGATGAAATCACCCCGGTAATCGAGCAAGCCGTAAAGGCGGACTCGATTGCCCAGGGTAATGCTCGAGGTCAAGCTGGCTTCCCTTTGGGGAAGACCCTGCCCCACATAGACCGCAGTATCCCCGATCACCAGCTCGTCTACGCCGATGACCCCATCTCCGTTGTCGTCGTTATAACCCAGGATGGGTTTGTCCCAACGACCGCCGATGGGGAAGCCCGGGGCATGCCTGAGAGTGCTCCCGATGGGCTCCACTCCCTCGCCCAGCTCCACCACCTCGTTATCGTTGATGGATCCTGCCAGAGTGAAGTCCCAGGTTATGAAGTCGTTGTCTACCGGGATGAAGGAGAGGGAAGCCTCGAATCCGGAATTCTTCACCGAGGCCAGGTTCTCCCACCTGTTGGCGCTGGCGCCGTAGGAAGGAGGAAGCTCCCGCGAGATGAGGGCGTCCTTCGTCTTCTTGTGATAGTACGTGGCCTCCAGCCCGAGGCGGCCACCAAGCAGATCGGCGTCGAAGCCTCCCTCGATCTCCGTGGATTTCTCGGGCTTCAACTCCACGTTCCCGATGCCGCCGATGGTGACACCCGAAACGCTAGCTCCACCCGGATCGGTGATGGCGATGGCGCTCAGAGTCCTGATGGCAGCGGTGCTCGATGGCTGCACACCCGACATTCCCCACGCCGTCCGGATACGGAACTGGTCCAGGAACCCGATGTCCGGGAACCAGCTTTCCTCCGAGATCAGGTAAGAGGCGCTGAGCTTCGGGTAGATGACCGCGTCGAAGTCCTTCCCGAAGGCGGTGTTGTCGTCCATGCGGACGGCGCCAGTCAGGAAGAGGCGGTCCAGATAGGAAATCTGCTCCTCCACATAAAGACCGAAGGTCCGGAACTCGGTGGTCCCCTCATTCACCGAGTAGGAAGCCGCCGCGGAGGCCAGCGATTTCGAGCCCGTTACGATGTCCTCACCGTAGGCGTCGTTCCCATGCATGAAATTCTTCAGAAGCTGGGCGCCCACGGCGGTCCTGGTTCGGATCTCGGGGGTGAGGTCGTAGGTCGCCGTAGCCCCGACATCTAGGGTGTGTTGGTAGATCCGGGTGAAGTCGCTGGACCGTTCTCCCAGGGAGGCCCCGGAGACGAAGACCAGATTCCGGGGGATGTGGGAAACATCCTGCCTCTGGGTCCAGTCCACTCCCGCCGTGGCGCGGACGTCGAGCCAGTTCAGCGGAGACCAGGTGAAGTTCGCGGCGGTCATGAAACGATCGACCTCCTGGACCATGTCCCGACGGTAAAGCTGGTCGGGGCTCTGGAATCCATAGGCGCCGCTGTCCGTTCCGGCCGCCGGCTCCTTGGCTCCTCCGAAGTATCCCGAAGGCAAAACTCCGAAGGAATTGTTGTCATTCCCCGTGGTGGAG
This sequence comes from Gemmatimonadota bacterium, assembly GCA_030618065.1. Taxonomy (GTDB): domain Bacteria; phylum Gemmatimonadota; class Gemmatimonadetes; order Longimicrobiales; family Gaopeijiaceae; genus JABDNZ01. Next base: position 137 of record JAUXEE010000201.1, on the reverse strand, counting down.
AGGCGGCTGTCCACGTAAGCGGTGCGGAGGGAGAGAATCGCGTTCTCCATGACCTGGGCCATGAGATTGACCCGGAAGTTCAGACGGTTCACCCTCTGAGGATGCTTGGTAGTGCCGTCGAGGGAGAACCCCGCGTC
>JAUXEE010000227.1 GCA_030618065.1 Gemmatimonadota bacterium | reverse complement strand
GGCACGTCCAAACTTTCCAGAAGATCTCCCTGGATCCACAGGACCCCCATGTGGGGACCATAGAATTTGTAGGGGGAACAGGCCAGGAAATCGCACCCGAAGTCCTGCACCTGGATTCTATGGTGGGGCGCCAGGTGAACGGCATCCACGAACACCTTGGCTCCGACCTCCTTCGCCATCCGGGCCAGGGGCGCCACGTCGGTGAGGGTCCCCAGGATGTTGGAGGCGGCGCCCAGCGCGACGAGGCGGGTTCTGGGGCCCAGGAGCTCCGGGAAGCGATCCAGGTCGAGAGTCCCGGTCTCTGGGATCATGGGCAGAGCCCTGACCCGAACGCCCCGCACCCTCTCCAAGGCTTTCCATGGGTCCACATTGGCGTGGTGATCCAGCTCCGTCACCACCACCTCGTCGCCGGGCTCCATCTCCCGCCCCAGAGTTCTGGAGAGGTGGTAGGTGAGGGTGGTCATGTTCGGCCCGAAGACGATCTCATCAGCGCCGGCCCCGAGGAAGTCCGCCATGGCCTCCCTGGCCTGGTGCCGTACCCGATCCGTCTCGGCACTGGTCGGGAAGGCCCAGTGCGCATTGGCATTTCGATGAAAGAGGTAGTCCGCCATAGCGATGGGGACGGGACTGGGGACCTGGGTTCCGCCGGGCCCGTCGAAGTAGGCTACCCGATGACTCCCGTGGAAGCGTTGCAGGGCCGGAAAATGAGACCGAATATCTGCTGTCGTGGCCAGGGCCATGGGTTCCTCGGGGTTGATGGCGACTCCTCAAGAGGACATTCTACGGGTCATGTCCAACAACGAGCAAAGCCCGAAACGGGCCTGGGTGTCCGGAATCCTCTGGGTCATGGCGGTGATCATCATGTTTGCTGCCGCAGATTATCAGGAACGAACCGGACCGACGAAGGAGTTCAAAGGGTTCTTCACCTTCGCCGGTGAGACCCATGCCTTCGAACTTGTCCGGAGCGGGAGCACGGATGCCGACGCTCCCGTAGTAGTGCCGGATCCAGGGGGGGGGCTGACAGGCCGGGTGCTCTTCAAGCGGTATCCTACCGACGATCCCTTTACCCCCATCCCCATGGAGTCGGTGGCGGGGGATCTCCAGGGTCTTCTTCCAGCTCAGCTCGCTGCCGGGAAGTTGGAATACTACGTGGTGTTGGAGTCGGCCGAGGGATCCATCCGTATCCCGGAAGAAGACACCCTCATCATTCGCTTCAAAGATCCTGTTCCCCTAGGGTTCCTGGTGCCTCACATCATCTTCATGTTCATCGCTCTGCTGGTAGGGGTTCGTACCGCTCTGGCGGCGGCATTTCATCCGGTGGGCATTCGGAAGCTGGCCTGGACCACGCTCGGCCTGATGAGCGTGGGAGGGATGATTCTGGGCCCCATCGTACAGAAGTTCGCCTTTGGGGCGCTCTGGACCGGATGGCCCTTCGGCTATGACCTCACGGACAACAAAACCCTCATCATGTGGATCGTCTGGGTGGGGGTGGCGGTGGTCCTTGCGAAGCGACCTTCTCCCAAGGATTGGCTAGCCCGGGGCGCTATTCTGATGGCCGCCATCGTGATGATGACGGTATACCTTATCCCCCACAGCCTTCGGGGAAGCGAGCTGGATTACAGCCAACTCGATGAGGTGTCTTCATTGGAGGAGGGGCAGATTTGACTCCTTTCATGGAGGAGGGCCGGTAATGAGCTCCTGCGGTTGCGGGGTAAGGTCGGCCTGTCAGCCAGGGTCAAAGGCCGGGATGATGCTTCCCCTCGCTCTGGTGCTACTGGTCTCTTCCATCGCGGCCGTTGCCGGCGCCCAAGCCCAGGGGGGCTCCACCCGGCATGAGGTGGTTCTGATCACGGAGGCTGGATTTCGGCGGCCGGCCGAGCTCTCCGTGGCCATCAACCCGGCGAACCCGGAGAATGTGGTCGTCGTTTCGTTGGCGGGCGGACCCCCGGAGGGACCTGGGACCACCAATTTTGCCTACGTGAGCGAGGACGGGGGTCGAAGCTGGACGACGGTTACCCAACCCAATCCGGATCGGCGAACTCAGGGAGATGACGCCGTAACCTTCGATGCCCGGGGCCTGGCCTTCCGGTCCTATATCTCCTTTGAAGGCATAGGGGTGGATCGGCCGACGACGGCATGGAACGGGATCTTCGTGAGCCGATCCGATGATGGCGGTATGAGTTGGGGAGATCCGGTTCCGGTGGTGGACCACATCAATACGGTGGAGCCCTTCGAGGACAAACCCTGGATCGTCACCGACAACGTCGAGGGGTCACCGCATCAGGGGAATGTGTATGTGGCGTGGACCCGTTTCGACGTCTACGGGAGCGCCGATCCCAGCGACTCCACCCAGATCCTCTTTTCCCGCTCGGTGGATGGCGGCGAGAGTTTCTCGGTTCCCCATCGGATTTCGGACTCGGGGGGCGACGCCGTCGACAGCGATGACACGGTGGAGGGTGCCGTGCCCTCGGTGGGCCCCGACGGGGAAGTGTATGTGGCCTGGGCCGGGCCTCGCGGGATCGTTTTCGACCGCTCCCTGGACGGGGGTTGGACCTTCGGGGAGGACCGGGTCATTGGCCCCAACCCGGGGGGGTGGGACATTCCTCTCCCGGGAATGGTGCGCCACAACGGGATGCCGGTGACGGGGGTGGACCTCAGTTCGGGAAAGGACCGTGGCACCATCTACGTGAACTGGATCGACGAACGGAATGGTGACGCTGACGTATTCGTCATCGCCTCCAGAGACGGTGGTGAAAGGTGGGGAGACCCTGTTCGGGTCAACGATGACCCCCTGGAGAAGGGCCGGGCACAACTCTTTACCTGGATGGCGGTGGACCCGGCGGACGGTGCCCTGAACGTGGTCTTCCTGGACCGGCGGGCCACCGAGGAAAACGCCCAAGGGGTGACGCTGGCCCGGAGTACCGATGGGGGCCGGAACTTCCGGAATATTCCCATCGACCAGAAGCCCTTCACCTGCCCCGAGTCGGTTTTCTATGGAGACTACTTGGCGGTGGCGGCTTTCGATGGCCGGGTCGTGGCGGCCTGGCCCCATTGTCTAGAAAGTGGAGAATTGGTTCTCTCGGCGGCCCTTTTCCGGTTCTGATTCTCAACTCGGAGCGAGCCCATTGAGCGAAGCAAAACCGCACGAATCTGATTCCGGGGGAGACGCTGGCCTTCACCGGGCGCTGGGCCCCTTTGACGCCACCATGGTGGTGGTGGGGGGCATCATCGGTGCGGGGATCTTCATCAACCCCTACATCGTCGCCCAGAGGCTGGATTCACCCTTTTGGGTTTTGGCCGCCTGGGTGGTGGGGGGGGTCATCGCCATGGCGGGGGCCCTCACCTTCGCCGAGTTGGGTGTGGTCCACCCCAAAGCCGGGGGCCACTACGCCTATCTGAGAGAGGCCTTCCACCCCCTGTTGGGATTCCTCTACGGCTGGGCTCTCCTTTTCATGATCGAGACCGGGGCCATCGCGGCGGTTGCCATCACCTTCGCCGAATACACCTTCAGGCTCCTGGGGCGTGAGGGCATGGATGCCCTTCCCCTGGCGGTGGCGGCCATCGTCGTGGTGGGGGGGATCAACGCCTTCGGGATCAAACCGGGGAGCCGGGTCCTGAACGTTCTGGTGGTCCTGAAGGTGCTGGCCCTGGCGCTTCTCATCGGGTTCGGCCTGCTGATTCCTGTCGGGTTGGGTGGCGGAGAGGCCCAGGGATCCGTTCTGGGAGGTGGGGATGGAGGTTCCCAACTGGCCCTCTTCGCCCTGGGGGCTGCCCTCCTACCGGTCATGTTCTCCTTTGGAGGATGGCAGAACGTCAACTATGTAGCGGAGGAGATCAAAAACCCCCGGCGGAACCTTCCACGGAGCTTGATCATGGGGACGGCTCTGGTGGTTCTCGTCTACGTGCTGGTGAACTGGGTTTACCTCCGTACTCTTGGGCATGCGGGCTTGGCCGGTACCCTTACCCCTGCCGCAGACACGGCTCGCGTGTTGATGGGCCCGATTGGGGACCGCTTCCTGGCCCTTACCATCTCCGTATCCACCTTCGGGTTTCTGAACCTGACCATGCTGGCTCCCACCCGAGTCTATTACGCCATGGCACGGGACGGGGTGTTCCTCTCCAGCGTGTCCCGACTGCACCCTCGATTCCGATCGCCCACCCGAGCCATCTTTCTTCAGACGGGGCTGGCGCTGGTCCTGGTGTTTTGGAAGGACTACGCGCAGTTGGTGGATTTTGTGGTCTTCGCAGACTGGATCTTTTTCGGATTGGCGGGCGCCAGCCTCTTCGTGTTCCGGAGGCGGATTCCACTCGCGGATCGGCCCGAGGGGACCTTCCGAACCCCAGGCTACCCTCTGGTTCCCGGCCTCTTCATCGCCGTGTCCCTCTATATCGTGGTGAGCAGCTTCTGGACCGATCCCAAGGGGTCGGTTGTTGGAGTGCTCCTCCTCGCCACCGGGATCCCGGC
>JAUXEE010000080.1 GCA_030618065.1 Gemmatimonadota bacterium | reverse complement strand
TCCTGAAGTACAAGATCAAACAGGAACAGGCCCAGAGGGACTCCGCCAAGCTGTAAGCGGCCCGGAGAATCCCTGAGCTGGTCTCAAGTACGAGGCCGGCTCTTTCTTATCATTCTAGTCGATCTTGACTAGTCTATCGTGACCAAATAGCTTGCCCTCTTCTGCAATGGGAGTCAGGGATGCCCCTATGAAGAAGATCACCGATGCGGGTGAGCGGGAACTCCTGCTTCTGGGCCTTCTCAGAAGGAGGGAGATGCACGGCTATCAACTCTCCGATTTTCTGGAAACCCATCTGGGAATGTTCTTTGACCTGAAGAAAGCCACAGCCTACAATCTTCTGGGAAAGATGGAGAAGGTGGGTTGGGTGACCTCCAGGGAGGAGAAAGAGGGCCGAAGGCCGGTCAGGCGAGTATTCGCCATCTCCCCGGAAGGAGAATCCATCTTCCAGGACCTCCTCCGAAGGGTCCTCCCCCGATACGAGTTTCCGGCATTCCCGGCGAATGTACCCATTCTTTTCCTGGACGCCCTTTCCTCTGGAGAGAAAATGGATCTCTTGAAGGAACGACGGGGGGAGGTCGAGAAGTGCCTGGGCGCGCTGGGATTGCATTTGGATCATGTCCCCCACCCCCTCCTGGATCATCGACGCAGGATTCTTCAGGCCGAGCTCGATTGGCTTGGGGTCCTTATCGAGGGTGCTGAAAAGAAATGAAACGAATCGGGATATTCGCGGTGCTGGCAGCCATCGTGGCCGGAGTCCTTTGGATCTGGCCCGGGTTCCTGACGAGCTCCGATCCGGGTTCGAAAGCCGAAGCCGGGTGGCGAACCGCCACGGTGGGCAGGAGGGACATCGGCTCCACGGTGTTGGCTACGGGGGTGATTCGCCCCCAGGTGGGGGCCGAGGTCCAGGTGGGATCCCGGGCATCCGGCATCCTCCAGCGACTCAACGTTACCGTCGGTGATCAGATTCGAGCCGGGGAGGTGTTGGCCGAGTTGGATCCCACAGAATTCCAGGCCCGCCTGGACCAGGCTCTCGCCACCCTCGAGGCTGGCAAGGTGGATGAGCGGTTCACTGGAATCGATCTGGCCCGGGCAGGTGAGCTTCGGGCCTCAGAGGTGGTTTCCCAGGCCGAGTTAGATGGAGTCGAGCGAGCCCATCAGGTGGCCAGGGCCAGGTTGATGCAGGCGGAGGCCGGTGCCCGGGCGGCCGAGATCCAGTTGGGATACACGGTGATCCGGGCACCCGTTTCCGGAGTGGTGGCGTCAGTGTCCACCCAGGTGGGGGAAACGGTCGCAGCCTCCTTCGCCAGTCCCACCTTCGTCACAATCATCGACCTGGATCGCCTGGAGATCTGGGCCTATGTGGACGAAACGGACATCGGACGGGTGGAAGTAGGGCAGGCGGCCACCTTCACCGTGGACACCTACCCGGACACGGAGTTCGAGGGGGTCGTGACGGCTATCCAACCCAAGGCCGAGATCGTGGACAATGTCGTGAACTACGTTACCCTCATCGAGATCGGACCCTCAGAGGGGAAGATCCTCAGGCCCGAGATGACGACCACGGTGAACATTGTCCTGGAAGGAAGAAGGGACATCCTGACGTTGCCCAACGGGGCGGTGAGGAGAGATTCGGAGGGGGCGTTTGCCTATGTCCTTGCCTCCCAGGGGCCGGAGCGCAGGGCGATCCGAACCGGGTACAGAGGACGAGATTTCACTGAAGTGGTGGAGGGTCTGGCGGTGGGGGAGGAAGTGGTCGTGGGATCGGTTCCGAACGGGAGCTTCGAATGATCAAACTGGAGCAGGTGAACAAGAGCTACCGGAAGGACTCGGTGGAGGTCCGGGCGTTGCACGATGTGTCCTTGAAGATCGACGCTGGAGAGTTCGTGGCCGTCATCGGACCCTCCGGGTCGGGGAAGTCCACCCTGATGAACGTCATTGGCCTTCTGGACCGGCCCGATTCGGGATCCTACCACCTCGACGACGGTGAGGTGGCCTCCTTCACCTCCGACGAGCTGGCCCAGATCAGGAACGAGAAGATCGGGTTCGTCTTCCAGACCTTCCACCTTCTTCCCAAGACTACGGCGCTGGAGAACGTGGAGCTTCCCCTCATCTACTCCTCTCGGGGGGACATCTCGGGCTTGGGGGCTCAGGCCCTGGAGAGGGTCGGGCTGAAGGATCGGGCCCAACACCTTCCCAGCGAGCTCTCGGGTGGGCAACAACAGCGGGTGGCCATCGCCCGGGCCCTGGTAAATGATCCGGAGATGATCTTGGCCGACGAGCCCACTGGAAACCTGGACACCCGATCAGGGCTGGAGATCCTGGCGATCTTTCAGGAGCTGAACCGGGCGGGGAAAATCGTCGTCCTTGTGACCCATGATGCGGCGGTGGCCGAAATGGCTCATCGAATCGTCGAGATCGTGGACGGCCGCATCGTACGGGACAAGCCGGTGGAGGAGTCGAAGGATGCTCGTGAAGTGATAGCGAACTGGGCCGGTAGCGGAGATATCTCCAAGGAGGTCGCGCCATGAGAACTCGACGATTGGTGGGTCACGGCCTCCGGGGCATGGGTCGGCACCGTCTCCGGACCTTCTTCATGATGCTCGGGACTTTCATGGGGGTGTTTGCCCTCACCCTGGTGGTGGCCATCGGCCAGGGGACGAGGGACTCCGTGTTGGGGAATATCGAGAGGATGTTCGCCGGATCCAGCATCTTCCTTTCCGCCGGGGGCGGGGGAATGATGGGAGGCCCCAGAGAGGGCGGACCCACCACGACTCTCGTCATGGAAGACCTGGAGGAGATCCAGGCCACAGTTCCAGGTATTCGAGTCTACGATCCCATGATCATGGCCGGGTCCCGGGAGGTGGTCTACCAGGGGAAGAGCAGCAGCGTTCGTGTCCTGGGCCATTCTGAGCGGCATGAAGAGGTGTGGGACCGGGGAGTGAGCCGGGGTGCGTTTATCGGGGAATCGGAGGTGCGGAGCTCGGCCCGGGTCGCCCTTGTCGGGGAGACGCTGGTTCGAGAGCTGTTCCAGGGTGCTGATCCCATCGGCCTTCAACTCAGGATCGGGACCGTCCCCTGCGATGTCATCGGAGTTCTGGACTCCATGGGGATCGATCCCCATGGGTGGGACCGGGACAACGAGGTCCTCATTCCGGTCACCACCATGATGCGCCGGGTCATGAATGTGGATTACGTCCAGTCGGTCAAGTTTCTCGTTGAGAGTGGGACCGATCTGGACGGGGTGGTTCTTGCCATCGAAGGCCTCCTTCGAGAACGACACGCCCTGGCGGAGGGCGTACCCAACGACTTCAGCATGATCACTCCTGTTCAGGTTCAAGAGATGGTGGGATCCATGAATAGGATCTTCACCCTCTTCCTTCCCCTCCTCGCCGGCGTTTCCCTCCTTATCGGTGGGATTGTCGTAGCCAACCTCATGCTCATGGGAGTGAACGAGCGACGCAGTGAGATCGGCCTCCGAAAAGCCGTGGGTGCCCGGGGCCGGGATATCTGGGTGCAGTTCCTCCTGGAATCATCCCTGGTGACGGTCGTCGGGGGGCTTCTGGCCCTCGTAGTGGCGGCCATAACCTTGGGTGTAATCGGTCGATTCATGGAGATTCCGAGCATCATGCCCTGGGAGGCCGCCTTCCTGGGCCTGGGGGCTGCGGTGGCCGTCGGACTTCTGGCAGGTGTAGCCCCGGCCAGGCGGGCCTCGGCCCTGGATCCGGTGGCGACGCTGAGGGAGTGAGGGCTGAGATTCCATGAGACTGGGCAGGAACCTCCTCCTCTCAGCCAAAGCGATCCTTCGACATAGGGTCCGAACAGCTTTGGCCCTATCGGGGACGGCTGTGGGGGTGGGGGCTGTCCTGGTCATGACGGCCGTGGGTGAAGGGGCCGAGGACCAGGTCATCAGCGAGATCGAAGCTCTCGGCCGAAATCTCCTGGTGGTGAGCGCAGGAGATGCCCCAAGGGTTCCCTGGAGACAGAGGACCCTCCCCAAGGTCACCACCATGACTCTGGGCGACGCCGATGCCATCCTCTCCCAGGCGACGGAAGTGGCTTTAGTGGCTCCGGCCCAGGATCGGACCCTCCGGGCGAAGTACGGCGCCATCTCCACCATGACAAAAGTCATGGGAACCACTCCGGCCTACGAGGAGGTTCGAGACTTTCGGACTGTCCAGGGTAGGTATTTCAACGAGGCGGAGAACCGGGCCTCCGCCCGGGTGGCGGTGCTGGGTTCTCGCGTTCGGGATCTCCTCTTCCCCGATGAGGATCCCATGGGGAAGAGGGTGAGATTGGGGAGAATCCCCTTTCTGGTCATCGGTGTTCTCGAGAGCAAGGGCGCCACGGTAGACGGTCTTTCCGGAGAGGACAACCAGATATTGATCCCCATTCAAACCGCCTTGAGGCGGGCCTTCAACCTGGACTTCATCAAGATGGTCTATGTGCGGGTGAGGGACGGGGACCGGATGGCGGCAGCGGAGGGGCAGATCGGAGACATCCTCCGCACCCGACACCGTACCGCCGAGGTCGGCCGGGAGGATGATTTCGCCATCCAGAATCAGAGGTTGATTCTGGAGGCCCGGGTGGAGACGCTGGCGTCTTTTCGGAAGATGATCTTGGGCTTGGGAGCCGTGGCTCTCCTTCTGGGCGGGGTGGGGATTCTCTCGATCATGCTCCTGTCTGTGCGGGAGCGGAGGAACGAGGTGGGTCTCCGGATCGCGGTGGGGGCTCGAAAAAAGGACATCCTCATCCAATTCCTGGTAGAATCCCTCCTCCTGGGGAGTGTGGGTGGGGCCCTGGGAGTCATTCTGGGGTTGGGGGTGGCTTGGGCCGTGGGGATGACCACCCAGTGGCAGACCGCCGTCAACGAGACGGCTCTTCTCGTGGGGGTCTCCTCAGCCCTCTTCGTGGGAGTTGTCTTCGGGGTCTACCCGGCTCAACAAGCTTCCGCACTCGATCCTATCGAGGCCTTGAGGGCGGAGTAGGTGGCGGTTGGCGCCCGTCGGCGTCCGTCCCATCTTCAGCTGGCGGCTCCCATCACCTGACTGTGACGTAAACTGTATCCACCACCCAGGGCTGGAGGGGTAGGTGGACATAGTCCCCGACCACGGCAATGATCCGGTGCTCTCCCGGCTCCACCCCCTCGAAGACGTACTCGGAGGAGCCGTCCCCCATGTGGATGACCTGCCCCGGGATGGCGGGAATGGGCTCGGTGGGGTCCGTCAGATCGTGATCGAGGTAAAGGTGATGGTGCCCGGAGTGGAGCGTCATGCCCCCGGCGGGCCGGATTTCCATACCCCCGATTCCCAGGACCACACGGAGGTCCGGGCCATCCACCGTGGCGCCGTCGGCGGGCTCGAGGATCGTCACGGTCCCCTGAGGGGCCTCTGCTTCCGGAGCCTCTACAGCCGGTGCCGAAGGCTCTTCAGAGACCGGGGCGTCGACGGCTTCTTCTCCCCCACATGCGACGAGGCCGGAAAAAAGGAGGAGAAGGGGCAGGTCCAATAGATGTCGGTGCTTCATGGGACTTGGCTTTCCTGGGTTTTTGGATTCGTAAGAGTGGACTCAAACCCCACCGAGGGCACATTCGTTCCGACTCTTCGGCAGAGTCTTCAGCTGTACCTGAAGGAGAAACCCTATCGGCGTCGGATCTCCACCCGTCCCGATGGCGGTGCCCGGAAGCTGTGGATGCTTGCTCCCAAGGTTCGCCGGTGTCGGTCGATCTCCTTCCCCTGGGTGTCGTAGACCCTGACCTCCACTCCGCCCAGGGGTCTGGATAATTCCAGGACCAAACCCGAGCTGGCTTTTGCGTTGACCAGGTCCACGGCGTCGAATTCCGCATCGGGTAGCCGAACGACGGCATCGGAATACACCCCGGCGATAGCCTTTCCGTCTCGGTGGGCGAGGATCACCGGGTAGACCGAGCCAGGGCTGGAGGGAATGAACTCCCCCCTCATGAGCGTCTCTCGGTTCTCCTTCCAGTAGAGGGTCCATGCCCTGATCATGACCCGGTGGCTCTCAGGGTACTGAGTGAGCTTCACGGAGAGCTGGGGCACGGCGAAGAGGACGTTGAGGAATTGCAGGGCGGCGGCCTCCACGGGTTCGTCGGCGTGCCACATGAACATGTCCGAATGGGGGGCGGTGTTCCCTCCCAGGAGTCTGACGTCGGTGACCTCGGCCCGATTCGCCCAGGCGTTGTTGGGTGCGTCCACACCGCGGAACATGTTCCCATACTTCCGCATGAGGGGTCCGATATAGGGCTGACGGAACTCGATGAGGATCTCCGGATTCTCCTCCCTGAGCCTGATCATGATGTCCGTCATCAATCGGTCCGCCGCTTCGTTGACGCTGGCATAGTCTCGTCCCCCTTCCGCGGTGAGGACGGTGGATTCGTTGGCAGCGAGCATTCCTATGAAGTCCAGCTTGAATCCGTCCAAACCCCAATCCGCCATGGCTTGAAGGTAGGTGCCGATGATGAACTCCCGGACCTCGGGGTACCGAGGATCCAGAACGTATGCCCCTTGGCTTTCCCAGTGACGGAGGTACTTGCCTTGAAACCGTGAGAAGTTCTCCGACTCCTCTCCGACCAGGGGCACGGAGTACCAGAGCATGAACCTCATGCCGAGATCGTGGACGGCGTCCACGAACCCCTTCATGTCAGGGATCCTCTCGGGTTTCCAGTCCCCGGTGAACCGATAGCCGCGCTGGGTGTCCAGCGTTTGCCAGCCGTCGTCCACGATGACCACTTCATAACCCATGTCGGCAGCCATCGTCAGCTCGGCCAGAACCTCATCCACGTCCAGATTTTGGTGGAAGGAGTACCAGGTGGAGTAGACGGGAAGGAGGGCCGCATCGGGGACCGGCGCAGCTTCATATCCCGGCTGCCCTGCCCACCAATCGGTCACGGCGCCGAGGGCGTCGTAATAGGGGATCCCCCGTGCATCGATCCGAACGGTCGCTTCATAGACCGTCGTTTCAGGCATCCGCTCACTGCAGAAGGTGAGAACGAAATAGAGACGGGCGTCCTCTTCTCTCACGTAGGAGCGAAGCCCCACGGGGTTCAGTGCGTCGGAAGCGGCAATGGTGATCCGGTTCATATCTCCCGGGTTGTAGAGAGAGATCACGGGGGCTCCGGAAGTGGACCGGGACTCCAGGGAGTTGCGGTAATAATTGACCCGATCCAGACTCAGATTGGTGTTCCAGAAAGCTGCCACGTCCACAGCCGGCAGGCTCCACCGTAGCTGGAATTCCGGGGGCTCTTCGGGCTTGGGAGCTTCCACTCGGACTCGAAGTTCATAGAGATCCTCAGCCACCACCAGCAGTTGTGTCCGCGCGGTGAATGCACCGAGATCCCCCTCGAGGGTGAAGACGTCCTCGGTGATCTCGAAGGGTGGGGCGACGAAGGGGGACCATGTTTCCTCTTGGCCTTCCTGCCCTGGACCGGACGGGGTGCATGCCAGGGGAAGAAGAATGGGAAATAGAAGGATCCCGGCGATGACCGTCCAGGGATTCGAAGGGGGACAACTGAGCATTTCACCACTCCCGGGAGCAGGGGTGCTTGGGCCGGAACCCGAATGGGCCCTCGCCGGCGGTTTCTTCCGCCCAACCTACGTACAAAGAGAAGGCCCGGGGAATCCCCCGGACCTCCATATCCCAAAGATCGTCCTGTCGCCAGGGACGGCCGGAAGCGATCTTCCAGTGA
>JAUXEE010000317.1 GCA_030618065.1 Gemmatimonadota bacterium | reverse complement strand
GACGAGTCCGCTGCCAAGCGCTACCTCTATCGAAGCGGGAAGCTCCATCTCCTTCCCTCGGGGCCCCCCCGGTTCCTGTGAAGCTCTCTCCTTTCCCTTCCGGGGCGTCTCCGGGTGTTCGGCGAGCCCTTCGCCCGGCGGCAGCCGGAGGGGGTGGACGAGACCATCTTCGAGTTCGCCTCTCGGCGGATCGGTGTGGAGGCCGCATCGGTTCTTATCGACGCAATGGTCTCCGGGGTGTTCGCCGGGAACATCCATGAACTGAGCCTTTCCAGTTCGTTGCCCAAGATGGCTGCTATGGAGGAGGAGCACGGGGGCCTGGTGATGGCCATGCTGGCCCGGATGAGGGAGCGTCGCACGGCGAGGCGAGAGGTAGAGGAGCGGTGCCTGCGGGGGGAGAAGGTGGAGGAGCTGGTTCAGCCAGGAGGCCCGGCGGGCCCCGGAGGGACTCTCACCTCCTTCCGGCGGGGGCTGGATACGTTGCCCGAGGCCCTGGCGCAGGAATTGGGCGATTCGATGCGTTACGGGGTCGAGGTGGTCTCGGTGGGAAGGGGAGGGGAGGGTGGTGGCCCCCCGGGTGGTGACGGGGGCCGGAGCGGTCCGGCAGGCGGTGACGCCGGCCGGGGCGATTCCATGGCGCCATGGGCTGTCCGGGCGACTGCCGGGGAGACCCTCTTCGCCGATGCCGTCGTGGTCGCCCTTCCGTCGCCCCGGGCCGAGCCCCTTCTCAAAGATCTCGACCTGGGTCTTTCTTCCACCATTGGGGCGATTGCCACGGCGGGTCTGGCCGTGGTGGCGCTGGCCTTCGATGCGGCCCCCATGGGTGGCACTCCCGATGGCTTCGGATTCCTTGTCCCCAGGGGGACCGGGCCTCGGATTCTTGGGTGCCTATGGGACTCCAGCATTTTCCCTGGCCGGGCGCCGGAGGGGAAGGTGCTCCTCAGAGTCATGATCGGGGGGGCTCACGATCCTGAGGCTGTGATGGAGGAGGAGGGGGCCCTCGTCTCACAAGTTCGGGCCGACCTCGAGACCACCATGGGGCTGGAAGCGGAACCTCTCTTTTCAAGGGTATACCGATGGCCCCTCGGAATCGGGCAGTACACGGTAGGGCACCAGGGCCGGGTGGATATCATCCATCGGCGTCTCCATGGGCTACCCGGCCTCTGGTTGGTCGGAGGCTCTTTTTACGGGATCAGCATGAATGCCTGCATTGAAAAAGCCGGGGAGCAGGTAGAGGAGATCCTCTCCTGCCTCGGAAGCGGGCCCGAAACATAGGCCGATAATTCCGCAGCACTGGAAAGACGTACAGTTGCGCCTCCGCAACAGGCAAAAGGTGCCCAGGTGCCCTTTTTCTTGGAATTCAGGGAGATGTCGAGTAGGAAGCCCAACGCGAGAGCAGATTTCAAGTAACGATACTGCAATGACTTAGGCTAAGGAACGCGATTCTGGGCCGGGGTTTTTCCTGAGGACCTCTGGTACGTGGGAAACCGACCCACGGGGGCACGCGCCTTGCAATCTTTGCCGCTCGGAAGCGCAAGACCCTATTCGCGTCGCAGGCGGACAGAACGGAAAAACCATGAAAAAGTTCGGGATCATCTTATTTGGCCTAGGAATGTTGCTGGCTCAGCCAGTGGCGGCACAGAACATAGCTCCGGCCCTGCCTGATCAGGGTGAGGTCCAATACAGCTACGACTATCCCGGCCAGTACGTGAAAGCGTCCTGGAACGGCGTGTACGTCGGCCCGTATGAGGGGACTCTCCTGGCCATCGGGGCCGATCCCACGAATGCAGCGATCTCCCTCTATTGTGTGGACTTTCTGCATTACGCCATGCCCGGGAAGATCGTGACAGCCAGCGTCTCCAACATCGGTGGCGGGGACACAAGCTTGGCGAGATTGGGAGCCGGCGGCCTGGCGTCGTATAAGAAGGCTGCCTTCCTCTCGTCGCTCTTCCAATCCTACGCGTCCATCGCTGGTTTCTCCGGGCTTACCCAGGCTCAAGCATGGTCGGGGATCCACGCGGCGATCTGGTACTTCACCTCTGGCAGTGGTCCCTACACGGGAGATGCCTGGTGGGGGGCCTTTAGAAGCTATGCCGATAACAACTACCTCGGGTATGGCGGGTACGACCAGTGGTCGGTGTTGACCACGAAGAGCGTGGCGAACTCCCGCATTCAGGACAGTCAGGAATTTCTGGTGCAGACCCCGGGGTTCCCCACCATCACTGAGATTCCCCCCACCGTGACGCCCGAGCCTCAGACCTACGTTCTGCTCTTTTCCGGGCTGATCTTCATGGTCTTCTTCGGTCGTCGACGGCTGAAGGAAATGGGCTACGCATAGGGAATCCAGATCCGCCTGCGAGCGAGCTTTTGAAGCCGAGCCTCCTTCTGGGGGCTCGGCTTCTTATATTCAACATTGGTGAGCGCGCCTTTTACCCAACAGAGGATGATGGTATGAGCCAGGGAACGATTCGACCGTCCGCTCTGAGCATTGCCGGGGCCTATTTCTTCATGTTTGTTCTGGTCTTCTGGCCAATGGTGGATCTGACCTCCTCCGTTTGGCCCCTTCAATTGGGCAATCTCCAGTGGCGTTATGGCGTCATGGGGCTTATGGCCGCATACCTTCACACCCCCATCCTCGCCGTCGTTCTGGCCATGGGGCTGGCCTTCGTCCTTCAGCACCAAGTCGCCCTTCGTCTCCTCTCCATTCTGAGTTTCCTCGGGGTGCTGGGCCTCTTCCTGGTCCTGGTTCTCTTTCCCCTGGATGTGATTCAACTCAGGAGCGCCATGGCCGAAGAGCGTCTTTCCTCCTTCCAGGCGGGCGCCCTTCTCGCAGAGCTCAAGCACCTCACGGCCTTCGTCGCCTTGTTACTCCTGGGTATGGGTGGGTGGCGGACGGCGGGTGAACTCTCCAGGAAGAGCCGGAGCTCGGAGGGTAGCCAGTTGACCGCTGAGGTATTGAAGGCGCAGAAGAAGGACTAGGGAGGCTCCCTAACTCTCACCCAGCAGGCTTGACATTCATGCAGTAGTTTGATATTCATACAAACGTATGAATCACTCACTCCCAAGAACGCCGCCGCCAAGCCGAGGCAGCCCCGACACTGCCGAACG
>JAUXEE010000066.1 GCA_030618065.1 Gemmatimonadota bacterium | reverse complement strand
GTCTTTTCCGGTGAAGCCGATCTGCCGCTTCCCGACCCGGGATTCGACGATCTTCTCCAACCCGTCGAAAGCCCCTCCGCAAATGAAGAGGATGTTTCGGGTGTCGACCTGGATGTATTCCTGCTGTGGGTGCTTTCTCCCTCCCTGAGGTGGCACCGAGGCAACGGTACCTTCGAGAATTTTCAGGAGGGCTTGTTGGACCCCTTCCCCCGAGACATCTCGTGTGATGGATGGGTTTTCGGACTTCCGGGCGATCTTGTCCAGTTCATCGATGTAGACGATGCCTCGTTCCGCCTCACTGACGTTGAAATCGGCAGCCTGAAGGAGACGAACCAGGATGTTCTCTACGTCCTCCCCCACGTATCCAGCTTCAGTCAGGGTGGTGGCGTCCGCGATGGTGAACGGGACGTGGAGCATGCGAGCCAGCGTCTGGGCCAGGAGTGTTTTCCCGACTCCCGTGGGGCCCATGAGGAGGATATTGGCCTTCTCGATTTCCACCTCATCCAGGACACCCTGGTGATTCACCCGCTTGTAATGGTTGTAAACCGATACGGCCAAGGCTCGTTTGGCCTCGTCCTGCCCAATGACGTACTCGTCCAGGATGTCCTTGATCTCGATGGGCGTGGGGCTGGGAAGCTGTGCTTCTACGGCTTCCCGTTCCTCTTCCTCCGCCAGGATCTCATTACAGAGGGAGACACACTCGTTGCAGATGTATACGGATGGCCCGGAGATGAACTTCTTGACGCTGTCCTTGGACTTGCCGCAGAAGCTGCACCGAAGGTGTTTGTCGCCCGTCGCGCTCATGGCTTTCCTCCAAATCGGGGAATCGTCCCCCGATCCATGGTCTTGTACTCTATTTGGATTTGGGCTGCGGATCCGGATGGTCCGAATCCACCGGTTTCTTCACTTCCCGACCCGAGTCTCCTACCTCCAGGACTCGATCGATGATTCCGTATTCCATGGCCTCCGGTGGGCTCATGAACCGGTCCCGGTCCACGTCCTCCGCGATCCTCTCCGTGCTTTGCCCCGTGTGGAAAGCCAGGATTTCGTTCAAGCGTCCCCTGATGTGGAGGATCTCCTTGGCCGCGATCTCGATGTCTGCAGCGGTACCCTGAGCCCCGGACGATGGCTGGTGGATCATGATCCTGGAGTTGGGAAGGGCAGCTCGCTTCCCTTTTTCCCCCGCGGCGACCAGCACAGCCCCCATGGAAGCGGCCATACCCACGCAGAAGGTCGAAACCGGCGCCCTCAGGTGGCGCATCGTGTCATAAATGGCCAAACCGGAATAGACACTTCCCCCCGGCGAGTTGATATAGAGGTAGATATCCCGTTCCGGGTCATCGGCGTCCAGAAAGAGGAGCTGGGCAATGATGATGTTGGCCACATTGTCATCCACGGCGCTCCCCAGGAAGACGATACGGTCCATGAGAAGGCGGCTGAAGATGTCGTAACTGCGCTCACCCCGACTGGTGCGCTCGATGACGTACGGCGGATATATGGGCATCTCTCTCTCGGTTTCTCCTTCTATTCCTGATCGATGGTGGACTCGCCCTTGAGGAACTCGTACACCTTCCGGTCCGTGATCTCCCTCTCCAGGGCCTCCAGGCTCCCGGCCTTCTGCAGGTTGGCGTACACCTGGGCCGGCTTCGCGTCATTCTTCTCAGCGATCTCCTGGACCCTGTCATCCACCTCGTCCTCGGTGGCCATCAGGCCCTGAAGCTCGGCCACCCGGTTGACCAGGAGGATCTTTTTCGCGGCCTTTTCCGCCTCGGGGCGCAGCTTTTCTCGAGTTTGTGCAAGGATCTCAGGATTAAACTTGGAAGTGTCACCCAAGACGGATTCCAGATATCGGTCCGTCATGGAGTTGGGGACCTGGAAGGGGTTGGCGTCCAGCAGGTGCTCCACCAATTGGGATCGGACCACCGACTCGGCCTGATTCTCCGCTTCCCTCTCCAGGTCCTCCAGGATTCGGGCCTTCAAAGTCTCTACGTCCTCGAAGTCACCCTGGGACCGGGCGAATTCGTCGGTGAGTGCAGGTATTTCTTTGACCTTCTCGCCTTGGAGAGAGATCCGAAGGTGCTGCTTCTCTCCCCGGCGCTCCTCATCGGGGAAGTCATCGGGAAAGGTGACGGTGAACTCACCCGTTTCACCCACGGCCAGCGTGCGGATGGCGTCCTCGACCTCGGGAATGGCCTCGCCGTCTCCCAGCACGATCTCGTACGGCCGGCTATCCCCGGCGGGCTCCCCCTCCTCCAACCGCTGGATCTCGAGGGTCATCAGGTTCCCGTCTTCAACCGTCCCGTCCTCTATCGGTTTCCACACTCCCGCCTGGTCTCGAAGGCGGGTCACTACTCGATCGATATCTTCTTCCGCGACCTCGATCTTGGGCCGTTGTACGGTGAATCCGCCCAGGCGTTCCAGCTCGATGACAGGCTGGATGTCGAAGGAGATGGAGAAGGTGAGATCCTCCCGAGGTTGATACTCCACATCCTCGACCTTCCCTTCCGAGATGGGCTCCAAGGATTCGGCTTGGAGGGCCTGCCGATATGCGTCCCCAATGACTTTGTCCAGAAGTTCCTGATCCAGGGCAGATCCAAAACGTTGCTCCACCACATGGGAGGGGACTTTGCCCTTCCGAAACCCCGGGAGTTTGAGTTTCCCTCCCAGCTTCTGGATAATCTTCCTGCGCTCGGTCTGAACCGAGCCTGCAGGTACCGTCACTGTGAGGCGTCGCCGCCAGGCGTCCTGCTCCTCCAGGTCGATCTGGAGGGTGGAGGGGTCATTAGTCATTCCCAACTCGATTGAAAAATGATGAAGGATTCAAACAAACATTTAAGGATGTAGAGCATACTAAATGCGAAAGGGGGGACTCGAACCCCCACGGCCTAAGCCACGAGATCCTAAATCTCGCGCGTCTACCAGTTCCGCCACTTTCGCTCCTGACGCCGCGAAAAGTCGCATAAACCAAAGATAACACGGGTGCTAGAGGCATCAATACGGGGGATTTGCGGGGCCGGAGGGGGCTCGTCTGCATCGGCCCTCGAGGAATTCCTGACTCTGAGGAGAAAACAATACGCCCGCCCCGGGGTTTCTCCCGGGGCGGGCGGTGATGTTTTCGGATGAATCAGGCTCCTAGCCGGCTGCCCGGACGTTCACGATTCGGGTGGTCCCGTCAGGGTAACCCAACCGGAGTGAGACCACGTCGCCGGAGTCGACGGCGCCGAGGATCCTCTTCACGTCATCGGGGGTTTGGACAGACTCCCCGTCGATTTCCAGAATCTTCACCCCTGGAGGTACCAAACGACGGGCCGCGGGACCCAAGGGTGTGACTTCCGTGATAATCACCCCTCCCGGGTTCTCGAATCCCGACCGACCCACGAGCTCATCCGTGAGCTCTCGCACCCCGATTCCCAGCTTTTCTTCGGCCGTCGGCTGTTCAGCTTCGGGAGGGGGTTGGACGCTCTGGTTGAGGGGCGCCTCACCCAGACGGATCTGGACATCCCTTGGCGACCCGTTCCTGTAGATTCGCACGGTGACCTCGTCCCGGGGCCGTTTCTGGGCGATGAGGTTCTGGAGGCCGTTGGGGCTGGAGACCACGGTGCCATTCACAGAGTAGAGCACGTCTCCCTGCCGGAGCCCTGCGCCCTCTGCCGGACCGCCGTCGGTCGCCTCCTGAATCAGGACCCCCGCTACCTTGGGGAGGTTGAAGGCCTCCTGATCTTCCGGAGCGATTTCCTCGATCTGAACCCCCAGCCATGCCCTCCGGACCCGTCCGTATTCGATGAGGTCCTCCATGACCCGGCCGGCCAGGTCGATGGGAATGGCGAATCCATATCCTACGTACGTGCCGCTGGGTGAGAAGATTGCCGAGTTGATACCCACGGCCTGGCCCAGAATGTTCACCAGGGGCCCACCCGAATTCCCTCGGTTGATAACGGCATCGGTTTGGATGTAATTCTCGATGGCATAACCCGCATCTCCTCCGAAGTCCGGGTCTTGCAGAAGCTCCGATTGGATGAGGCGCAGAGGCCGCCCCTTGGCGCTGACGATCCCCGCCGTCACCGTGTAATCCAGATCGTCGGCGGAAGCGGCGCCTCCCCCGAAGCCCGGGTTCCCGATGGCCAGGACCCACTCCCCGACCCTGAGGTCGGCGGAGCTCCCCAGACTCAGGAAGGGCAGGCCGTCTTCTTCGATCTTGACCACCGCCACGTCGGTCGTGGGGTCGGTTCCCACCAGGGAGGCGATGAAATAGCGGCCGTCGGTGAGGTAAACCCGGATCTCGTCAGCGTCCCCCACCACATGGTCGTTGGTGAGGATATACCCGTCCTGAGAGATGAGGAAACCCGATCCTCCACCCTGAACCGGCCTCTCCTGAGGCTCCCCTGACTCGGGGATATCAAAGAAAGGACGGAACTCCTCGGGAATGCGCATGCTCCGGGCGGTGATTCTCCGAGTGGAGGTCACCTCGATTCGGACCACGGCGGGGGTCACAGCCTCAGCGGCATTGGCGAAGGCTTCACTCAGGTCCAGAGCCGGACGGACAGCCTCTTCACTGACTTGGGGCGCCTGCGCAACGCTGGGCATGGCGTACGTTGGGCCGGTCCAACCCAACCCGGAGGCCAATCCCAATCCTCCGATGAATCCCAAAGCAATCGTGAGAATGACTCGGCCCTTCGCCCGCAACGGGTCAAACATGGAAGCACTCCCTTAAGAAAAAAATGATATCCGGCACAACGATATCCAACGCAATGATAACCAACATAATGGTTTGAAGGGCTTCTGCTCTACCGCTTCTGGGCTCTTCTACCCAGAGCCCTGGAGGGAAGATCCGGAGGATCCCTTCCTGGGAACCCAGCAGAATCCCACCGAAAAAAACCAGGCATCCTGTTGAGATGAGAAAGGGGTGGTCGACCGTTGTCCGGCCGACCACCCCCTGACTCGGTGTGGAGGGCCTTACTTCTCTTCGTCCACGATCTCGTAATCAGCCTCCACCACCTCTTCCTCTCCCTCGGGCGTTTCTTCCTCCTCCGTCTCTCCGGCTGAGCCCATGTCCTCCATGTCCGGCATCCCCTCACCGGCGGGCCCCGCCTCGGTCGCCTGGGTCTGGTACATCTCCTGGCCTGCTGCGCTGAAGGCCTGCATAAGCTCGTCCCGGGCCTGGTTGATGATTGCCGTATCATCCCCCTTGAGAGCCTCCTTGGCTTTCCCCACCGCCTCGTTCAGGTGCTCCCGGGTCCCTTCGGAGACCTTGTCGCCCCATTCCCCGGAGTCCTTCTCCACCTGGTAGACCAGGGAGTCGAGCTGATTCCTGGCCTCCACCTTCGCCCGCCGCTCTTCGTCCTCGGTGGCGTGGGCTTCGGCCTCTGTCACCATCCGGTCGATTTCAGCGTCCGAGAGGCCGCTGGATGCCTCGATGCGAATCTTCTGCTCCTTGCCCGTCGTTCGGTCCTTGGCCGAGACGTGGAGGATCCCGTTGGCATCGATGTCGAAGGTGACCTCGACCTGGGGCAATCCCCTTGGGGCCGGCGGAATACCGGTGAGCTGGAACTTCCCGATGGTCTTGTTGTCCAGGGCCATCTTCCGCTCACCCTGGAGAACATGGATCTCCACTGTGGTCTGGTTGTCCTCAGCCGTGGAGAAGACCTCGGCCTTCTTGGTGGGGATGGTGGTGTTTCTCTCTATGAGGGGGGTCATGACTCCCCCCAGGGTCTCGATGCCCAAAGAAAGAGGTATCACGTCCAGAAGGAGGACATCCGTGACTTCGCCTGCCAGGACTCCTCCCTGGATGGCGGCCCCAACGGCCACGACTTCGTCGGGGTTCACGCCCCTGTGGGGCTCCTTTCCCCAGAACTCCTTGACGATTTCCTGAACCTTGGGGATCCGGGTCGATCCACCCACCAGAACCACCTCGTCGATTTCGTCTTTGGTGAGCCCGGCATCTTTCAGAGCCTGCTCCATCGGAGGTACCAGGCGCTGCATCTCGTCATCCACTAGCTGCTCGAACTTGGAGCGGCTCAGCGAGTAGTTCAGGTGTTTCGGGCCGTCCTGGGTAGCTGTGATGAAGGGGAGGTTGATGTCCGTTTGCATGGTGCTGGACAGTTCCATCTTGGCCTTCTCTGCGGCTTCCTTCAGGCGCTGAAGGGCCATGGCGTCCTGGGAGAGGTCGATGCCCTGGTCCTTCTTGAACTCCGCCACCAGCCAGCCGATGACCCGCTGGTCCAGGTCGTCTCCACCCAGATGGGTGTCTCCGTTGGTGGACTTCACCTCGAAGACGCCCTCCCCGAGCTCCAGGATGGAGATGTCGTAGGTTCCCCCACCCAGGTCGAAGACGGCGATCTTCTGG
Source organism: Gemmatimonadota bacterium (assembly GCA_030618065.1). Lineage (GTDB taxonomy): Bacteria > Gemmatimonadota > Gemmatimonadetes > Longimicrobiales > Gaopeijiaceae > JABDNZ01. The sequence goes on along the minus strand of JAUXEE010000066.1, from coordinate 1,865 downwards.
TCTTCCTTCCTCTCCAGGCCGTAGGCCAGGGATGCAGCCGTGGGCTCGTTGATGATCCGGAGGACCTCCAGCCCGGAGATCTTCCCGGCGTCCTTGGTGGCCTGGCGCTGAGCATCGTTGAAGTAGGCCGGGACCGTGACCACGGCTTGGGTCACGGTCGTACCCAGGTAGTCCTCGGCGGTTTGTTTCATCTTCTGGAGGATCATGGCGGAGATTTCAGGAGGGGTGAAGGTCTTCCCGGCGTTGGGAAGGTTCACCTGCACCCGATCCTGCCCATCGGCGGTGACCTCGTACGGCACGAGCTTCTTCTCGTGAGCCACCTCCGAGGCCTTTCGGCCCATGAACCGTTTGATGGAAAAGACGGTGTTCTTGGGGTTGGTTATGGCTTGCCGTCGGGCCACCTGGCCCACGAGACGCTCGTTGTCCTTGGTGAACGCCACCACGGAAGGTGTGGTCCGTCCACCCTCAGAATTGGGGATCACGACGGGCTCTCCGCCCTCCATGACCGCCACGACCGAATTCGTGGTTCCCAGGTCGATCCCGATTACCTTGCCCATGACTGCTCCTTGTTTGCTGGTCTGCTTACGTTTTAGCGTGGCCCCCGCCGGAGGCCCCTATCTGGATTCTCAAGAGTCCGAAGCAACCTCTGTGCCGTGGACCCACCCGGTTTTGGGCGCCGTTTCTTGCCAGAATGGCGGGTTCTCGCCTCCGTTCTGCCAGTATGGCGTGGATTGGAGGGGAATCAGAGGCGGAGGCATGGCCCCCAGATAGGAGTTCTCAGGCCCGGGCTGGCCTGCCGAGCGGACACTTCCTATCCTGTTCCTTCAATCCCCTTCCGGCTGAGGCCCCATGTTCCCCCTCTACGACGACAACCCGACGGAGATCTTCCCGCTGGTCACAGTGCTGATCATGGGCGTGTGTATCGGGATTTGGGTCCTGGCTCAGGGTGGAGGATTCTCCGAACCGACGTTGACCGGCTCGGTCTGCGCCCTTGGAGCCATCCCGGCCGAGATCACGGGACGGCTGACAGGGGCGGCTTCCCTACCCGGAGGAACCCCTTGTCGCTTCGGGGGCCTTACCTGGCCCACCCTGATCACATCCATGTTCCTCCATGGAAGTTGGATGCATCTCATCGGAAACCTCTGGTTCCTGTGGATTTTCGGGAACAATGTGGAAGACTCCATGGGGCACGGCCGGTTCCTGGTCTTCTACCTCCTGGCTGGCCTGGCGGCCGGTGGTAGCCATATCGCCTCGGACCCCTCTTCTCCCCTCCCCATGGTCGGAGCTTCAGGGGCCATCAGCGCCATCATGGGGGCCTATCTGGTCCTCTACCCGAAGGCCCGGGTCCACACCCTTTTCATAATCGTCATCGTCATCAGGGTCTTCCCTCTCCCAGCCTGGTTTTTCCTCCTCTATTGGTTTGCTCTCCAAGTCGTATCCTCCAGCCTGCAACTGCCTGGAGGTGGGGGAGGGGTCGCCTTCTGGGCCCATATCGGGGGCTTCGGGGCCGGTGTGGCCATGGTGAAGCTCTTCCAGAACCGAGTGCTGGTGAGGGCGAAGCGGTCCGGGCAATGGAGCTCGAGTGGATCCGGATCCGGAGGCATCCTGAAATGAAGCGGCCCCCCGTCCCCCTCATCGCCCTTTGGGCGGTCGCAGCCCTCCTGTTGGGCGCCGGGGCCTTGGCGGGTTCCCTGAGACATTCCCCGGACGAAGTCCCAGGCGGAGGGGCGGAGGCCTCGGTGGTTCCTGGGGGCAAGGAGATCTCCCCTCGGGAAACGGCCCAAATCAGCCTCAGAGAGCAGGTGGAGGGAAGTTTGGATACTCCTCTTCTCCCTCGCCTTCGCTCCCTTCTGGGAATGGTCCTC
>JAUXEE010000163.1 GCA_030618065.1 Gemmatimonadota bacterium | reverse complement strand
GCGGTGCTGGACTTCGCTTCGCGCTGCCGCGAGACACTTCTCTATAACATCTGGTGCATGGGCATGAACTCCATCGAGAGGGGCAGTCAGGACAGTTGGACGGTGGGGTGGCCATCGGGGAGGTAATGGTGGGCGAAGGCACTCTCTACCTATTCGGGCCTGAAGTGGCCTGGCGGGCCCAGCCGCACGGCACCTTCAAGTTCCTCTTCAACGCACTCTTCCTGGCTGGCGCCGTGCGGGCACGGCTTACCGGGCGGTGATCCGCCCTACCACGCGGTAATCGAAAATCGTTTGAGAGATCTGGGCTGCCAGGGCGTCGTCCACGTTCCCATGGCGGCTATCACTCGTTCCGCATCCCGAGTCAGGTAGAGCTGAATCATCACCGGCACCTCCATGGTGCTGGCCGTGTGCATTCTTACGTCCGCTGAGGAAAGAAGGGATTCTGTTGCCCGTCCTGGCCTGGACCAGCCATATTCGGCTCCGTCCGGTGCTGGCTCCCAGAAGGGGCCGCCCATGCCGATTCTCCGGCCAGGAACCTCAAGGAGGCACCTCAATGATGTCCCCCGCCCGTTTTTCCCTGACCTGGGTCCTTGGACTTGCTCTCATATCCCCGATTCAGCTCCGGGGCCAGGAGTTGGAGACGCTGAAGGCCGAGGTCCTGGCCGAAGTGACTTCACCCGAGCTCCAGAAGCTGAGCCAGGAGATGGTGGACATGCTCTTCTCCTATAGTGAGTTGGGCTTTCAGGAGTTCTGGACCCTGGACTACGTCACAGGGATCCTGGAGCGGGAAGGATTCACGGTGGAGCGGGGCTGCGCCGGGATGCCCACCTGTTACGTGGGAAGGTGGGGCTCAGGAAAACCCGTCGTGGGTTTCATGGGAGACATCGACGGTCTCCCGGAGACGTCCCAGAAACCGGGGGTCCCCTGGCAGGAGCCACTCATCCCCATGGGGCCCGGCCATGGAGAGGGCCACAACAGTACCGCGGCCGTTGATGTGGTGGCAGCCATCGCCACCAAACGGGTCATGGAGCGTCACGGCCTGGAGGGAACGCTGAAGGTGATCCCCGGGGTCGCCGAAGAGCTGGTAGCCAGCCGCAACTACATGGTGACGGCGGGCCTCTTCCAGGACATGGACATCATGCTCTCGACCCACATCAGCAACAACCTGACGACGGGCTACGGAATCAGCGGCTCGGGGCTGGTGTCCACCATGTTCACCTTCAGCGGCCAGTCGGCCCATTCCGCCGGATCTCCTTGGTTGGGCCGGAGTGCCCTGGACGCCGCCGAGCTCATGGACATCGGGTGGAACTTCCGCCGGGAGCACCTCCGCCTTCAGCAACGCTCCCACTCCATCATCCTTCATGGCGGAAACCAACCCAATGTGGTGCCGTCGGAGGCCACGGTGTGGTACTACTTCCGGGAGCTGGACTACCCCCGCATCAAGGCGCTCCATGAATTGGGACAGACCATGGCTGAGGCCGCCGCCATGATGACCGGAACCACCGTGGAAGAACGTCCCCTGGGGGCCGCCTGGCCATCCAACATGAGCAAGCCTTTGGCGGAGGTCATGCACGCGAATATCCAAGCGGTAGGATTGCCGGAGTGGAGCGAGGACGATCAGGCCTTCGCAAAGGCCGTTCAGAAGATGATGGGCCGGGACACCACCGGTCTTCGGACCGAGCTGCAGGACAGCCTGAGGGAATCCAGTCAGGGTATGGGAGGCGGGAGTGACGATATCGCCGAGGTGTCCTGGAACGTCCCCACCATTCGCCTCCGGTACCCGGGCAATATTCCGGGAACCACCTTCCATCACTGGTCCGCAGGGATCGCCATGGCCACCCCCATCGCCCACAAGGGGGCCAACTACGGATCCAGGGTCATCGGGCTGACGGCCATCGACATCGTGTCCAGGCCCGACCTGGTCGAAGAGGCTTGGACCCACCATCGAGAGGTGACCACCAAGGACTACACCTGGGAATCTCTCCTCCCCGAGGGAACCGAGCCCCCCATCTTCCTGAACGCGGAAAAAATGGAGCGGTATCGACCCCTCCTGGAGCCACTCAAGTACGATCCCACCCGTTTCGACAGCTATCTGGAGCAGCTTGGGGTCATCTATCCAGTACTGGAGAAGCCTGCGGCAGTCGGTGGAGGTAAGTGACGAGGGTAACGAGTGGGGCCCCGAGCCAGGACGGTCGGGGCCCGCGATTCTGGGTCTTCTACCCTGCGCCCATCATCCAATCCCAGCGAAGGTCGGCCAGCTCCACGACCGCACCTGCGTCCCCCGGCAAAAGGAAGCCGTCCCTCACCAGCTCCCTGGTGGCGACCCGGACTCTCTCCAGGTAGACGTCCTTGCTGGCGTAGAGGGCCTCGACGCTGGGGCGGGGATCGCCCAGGGCCTCCCGTTCTTCCTCGGTCCTGGAAAGGGGGATGAAGGTCCCACGGAAATCGGTCAACTCTTCCGTCCCCCCGACATATCCCCACCGAAGATTCCAAGGCACGTACGTGCCCAGAGGCGCCCTGATCTCCCAACTCCTGACTCCAGCGACCTCGTTTCCGAGGCCGTCCACCTGGGACACCATGGAAGGAAAAGCAGGCCCCAGCTCGGGTGGCTGGCGGTCCACGATTCCCTCGGTCCACCAGCGGGGGCCGTAGTCTACTCGGTAGGCTTCATGGATGACCTTCGGAGGCGAAACACCAGGGATCTTCGGAAAGGCGAGGCCCGTGGAGGGGACGAGAGTTCCATCCCCGATCCTTGGGAAAGCGCTCGGTGCGGGGTCCCGGTCTCCCTCCACGCAATCCACGAGCCTGAGGGCCAGGGAACGAAGGGGGAAGGACAGGTCCAGAGGGTTGCCCCGGTAGACGGGGATCCCGTCCTCGCTCATTCGGGCATTTTCGTCGGGGGGAAATCTCCATCCAGAATGCTGGGCGCTAGCCAGATGATAGATCCGCTCGTTCTCCATGGGTTCGATGTCCTGGGTCCCACCCACCGAGGTGTGGATCAACGACGCGGCTCGCCCCCAGTACTCGTATCCGGTGTTGGTATAGAAGACCAGGGGAAGATGCTCGGGCCGCTGAGCGGAAAAGAGCCCCTCCTCTCTTCCCGATACCGGGTCTCTTTGGGTTCGACTGGTGAAGGGGAAGAGATCCGTGGGATAGAAGAAAGCGGAGTACCGGTGAGCGTCCCGGGAGGGCTGGCCGAAACGGTGGTTGAAGCTGCCTCGCCCGGCCCCGGCGGTGTGGATCAGCATTCCATCGAAGGCTTTCCTGCCTCCCTCGTCGGTGTTGAATCCCTGGTAGAGGAAGTGCCTCAGGAAGCGACCGGTCTGGGAAACCCCGAAAGCCACCCCCAGGTTGACGGGGAAGAGGCTGTTCAACTCATACTTCGCGTAGGAAATGACATCCCGGATGGCCGCCAACCCCAGCCCCACCACCCGGGGATCCTGCGATCGATACACGAACTCGTAGATGTTCCCGGCTCTGAACCCGCCTTCCAACGCGATCCGTGTCAGCTGGGCCTCCTGCTCTCCTTCCTCCTGCCCCTCTCGAGCCGGCAAGAGCCACCAGCTATCCCGGGGGATCACCTCGCGGGGAGCCATCCGTCCAGAACGGACTGTGAGAATCTGTTCAGAGTCGTCGGCTGAACTGGCCGAGTATGCTCGATGATCCCGGTGCCCCAATTGGAGGATTTCGGTGTCCTCATCAACGGTCCAATCGGCCCTCACCAACCCTTCGATGGACCCACCCGGAAGCCGAGCCAGCGGAACATGAAGCCGAAGGAGGCCCTCCCGCTCCGGCACGTCCCACTGCCATCCGAGCCAGATGAGGGTGAGGCCCTGGTTCAGGAGGAGCCCATCCCCAAAATCCGACTCTTCTGTCGGATCGGGGGCGCCCCGGCCAGCCTGGTTGAAGTACCGTAGGCTTGCCTTCCCTCCCCGGTTGCTGACCTCTACCCAGGCGACACCTCGGCGACGGGACGGGTCTTTGGGCTGAAGAACCATGAAGTCGGCCCACGCTTCCACCATCCCATCCCCATTCCTGGGCGCCCACTGTAAGTCCACCACCCGAGCGTTGGCGGGATTCGTGGGATCGAAGGCAAAATAGACTCGGCCCACGAGTTTTTCATAAGCCCCGGAAGATCCCCACTCTTTCCCCCCGAGAACGTCCTCTCTTCGATCGACCTGGACGCGCACGACCTCGGCCCTGGCCGGCTCCCCCGGGAGCTGCGCGGCCAGGGCGAAGAAAAGAAGGACACCCTTTTGAGCACACTTGGGGAGGTTGCCTCTGCGCCTCTTCATTCATGTCCTCCTCTTCGGAGCGGAATCCTCCAAGACTTCCACCCATCCCCCTGCCGGCCTCCGGGAACCTCCGCACCCCACCTTTTCGGAGATTCCCTAGAAGCCTACCACCAACCCGAGGTCGAACACCAGGTAGCGAAGGCTCATGGTCGGCCTGGCTGAGAATGGAACATCCCCGGAGCCATACCGGACACCCGGGCTCAGGCTCATCCTCTCCCCCACTTGCACCAGGAGTCCTCCGCCGACCTCGTATCCGCCACCGCCTTCGGAATGGAGACTCTGGATTCTCTTCCCCTCCGAGACCCTGCCCTCGATTCGATGGGTGTGAAGTCCACCCTGAACCCACGGCCTGATTCCCCTGTCCCCCACCACAACTCGGAGAGCGACGTCGAATCCGGTAGAGACCCAAGGCTCTCCTTTCCAGCATACATCTTCGTCACAGGCGAAGCGGTGCTGACTGAAGCCCAGGTATCCACCGAAAAACCAATACAGGGGGAAGGTGAACCCCATGCCCAGGGGAGTCCCCATACCAGTCTCCCCTTCCCACCCCTGAGCGTCGTTTCGGAAGTCCGTCACGGGAAAAGTCCCACCCCCCCGGATCTGGAAGGCATAGGCCCCCTCCTGCGCCGAAAGGAGATCCGGGGCCAGAAGAAGGCCCCAACCCAACGAGGCTGCTACGATCCACCTCCGGACTCCCAGGACTCGGCTCACTTTGGGATCAGCTTCCACGGTTTTGGCTTCCCGGACCCATGAGTATATTCTCACCTCAGATGACGAATCTTCTGAGTTGGAGCCGATTCTGAAACCCTTTTCACCATTTCGGATACTCTGAAGGCATGGAAGGAACGATCTCCCTCTTCGGATTTCCCAGCACTTCCGCCCGAATCGAGGTCCTTCCTCGCTCCACCGCTTGGCGGGGCCTTCGGGCGTCGGCCTTCTTCGGAGGAGGTCTTCTTCTGGCGCCGGCGGTAGGTCTGGTTCCTCCCCATGCGCCGTGGGTAGTGGCGGTTCTGGGAATCGGGGGCTTCTTGGGACTGAGAAAGTGGAAGGAGCGATTCACCATCCTCTCATTCCAGGGAGTCTGCCCTAAGTGTGGCGGGGCTCTTTCTCTGAATCCCGGCACTCCACTCCGGCCCGTCATGACCGTCCCCTGCGACGGATGCAACCATGAGTCCCGTCTGACCACTCCCATTCCCTGGAATGGACCCGGGGGGGAGTCGCCCCGGTGAAGCTCGGGGCCAAGATATTCGGAGCCCTCTCCGGCGTCCTCATCCTGTATCTACTC
>JAUXEE010000208.1 GCA_030618065.1 Gemmatimonadota bacterium | reverse complement strand
TCCAGGATCATCGCCTTCGCCTCGGCGGCCTCGTCTTCCAGCCCCATGAGGAGCATGGTGTCGAAGGCGTCGAGAGGGGTCATGACCAGGGAGGCGTCATGCCAGTTCCTTCCCGTGCGGCTGAGAGGTCGGAGAGCGTCCATCCCTCGAGCGTGTTCGAGGTAACCCTTCCATGCATGAAGGAACTCCGACTTCACGGCCTCGGCCATCTGGGCGTCTGTCGGGAGGTTGGTGGCGGGCGATGGAATGGCGGATTCGGCCGCTACCCTGTCCAGGCGCTCATCGGACTGGCTCGGGGGCCTGGCTTGCCGGCTCGTTCCCCACGCTGACGGCTCCGGGCCCATCTCCAACTCCAGGACCCCCCCCTCGGCGATCTCGGCATGCCGAAGGAAGGTCCGGTTCAGGGCTCTGCCGTTGAGCCGAGCGGATTGGATGTACAACGTTTCAGCTGAAACGCCCGGCGCCCGGATGGTGAAGGCCCTCCCTCCGCCGAGATCGATGGTGGCCTCGGGGAAGAGAGGGCTTCCCAGGACCCACACTCCGTCCGCCGGGTTCACCGGATAGATCCCCAGGGCCGAGAGGACATACCAGGCCGTCATCTGGCCGCAGTCCTCGTTTCCGCTCAGACCGAAGGGGGTGTCGTCGTACTGAGTTTTGAGGATTTCCCTTACCTGTTCGGCCGTTCTCCAGGGCTGTCCCGCGTAGTTGTAGAGGTAGGCGATGTGGTGACTGGGCTCGTTCCCGTGGGCGTACTGTCCGATGAGGCCCGAGATGTCTGCGGAGACATTCTCGCCGGTGATGATGGAGTCCATCTGGAAGAGGGAGTCCAGCTTGGTGAGGAAGGCCACTTCTCCTCCCATCCCCTCCATGAGTCCTCGGACGTCGTGAGGGACGAACCAGGTGTGCTGCCAGGCGTTCCCTTCGGTGTAATCGGTGCCCTCCCGATGGTCGGATCGCCGTGGATCGAAAGGCTCGGCCCACTCACCCTCTACCGTCTTCCCTCTCATGAACCGAGTCTGGGGATCGAAGAGGTTCTCCCACCAGGAGGAGCGGATGATGAAGTTCTCGTAGACGTCCTCCACTCCCAGATCCAGGGCCATGGAGGCGATGGCCCAATCGTCGAAGGCATACTCCAGCGTCTTCGTGACGGACTCCCGCTCGAGCTCGGTGGGGATGTACCGGAAGGCCTTGTAGTGCTCCAGCCCCCGATGGTCCTGGTTGGCACTTTTCACCATGGCCTCCAGGGCTTTCTCGGCGTCGAAGCCCCTGAATCCCTTTCGGTAGGCATCGGCGATCACCGGAACGGCGTGATGCCCCGTCATGGTGTTGGTCTCATTTCCTACCAAGGACCAGACCGGCAGGAGTCCATGCTCGTCATAGAAGGAGAGCATGGAGTTGATGAGGTCGTCGACCCGGTCCGGATCGATGAGGGTGAAGAGGGGATGGGCGGCCCGGAATGTGTCCCAAAGGGAGTAGATGGCGTGTTTTCGGTATCCCTCGGATGTGTGAATTTGCCCGTCCGCTCCCCGGTAACGACCGTCCACGTCCTCGAAGATCACGGGGGCCAGCCGGGTGCGGTATAAGGATGTGTAGAAGGTTCTCAGCTCCTCTTCGCTTCCTTCTCGGATCCTTACCTTCCGAAGCTCGCGCTCCCAGGCTCGCCGGGCGCTTTCTCGGACAGCGTCGAAGTTCCAGTCGGGAGCCTCGGCTTCCACGTTGGCCAATGCCCCCGCCTCGTCCACGTAGGAGAGGCCGACCTTGAGGAGGAGTTGGTCCCCCGCGGTGGTGGGGTCAAAAGCGAATAGGGCGCGGAGGCCCGATGAGGTGGCCCTGACGTCCCCACTGGCCACCTGTCGTCTCGTGAGGGCGTCCAGGGGGGTCGTCGAATCGGCAAAGGCCACGGAACGAACGGGCCGAGAGAATGCCAGAGCGAAAAAGAGCTTCTGATCCTTGGCCCACCCTTGAGAGAAACGATAGCCGGTCACAAGGGTGTCGTTCACGACCTTGATGCTGGTCTGTACCGGAGAATCCCAATTGATGGCGTATCCCAGGTCCACGAATACCGCGGGTTCTTCGGTAGCGGGGAAGGTGTACCTGTGCATCCCCACCCGGGCCGTGGCCGTGAGTTCCGCCTGGATCTCCTGGCCCTCCAGGAAGACGGCGTAATACCCTGGCGATGCCTCCTCCCGCTCGTGGGAAAAGCGGGAGCTGGCCTCTCGGTCCCATCGATCCTCGAAGGCTTTGTCCACCGGGACATACTGCCTGACCGGCATGACCAATACGTCCAGGAGGTCCCCGATGCCGGTGCCGCTCAGATGAGTATGGCTGAACCCCACCAGAAGGCTGTCCTCCCAGTTGTATCCGGCGATCCAGTCCCAGCCCCCCTGCCCCTGGTCCGGGCTCAGCTGGACCATGCCCTGAGGGACGGTGGCTCCGGGGTAGACGTGGCCGTGACCGCCGGTGCCGATGAATGGATCGACGTACGGGGTCAGGGGCTCCAGCTCCTCGAGGCTTCCCCCACGAGAGGGGGAATCAGGAGGCTGGCAAGAGGTGGCCGCCAGCAGGAGACCGGCGGCCAGAAATGCGGAGAGGCGATTCATCTCAGCTCCTCAAATAGGTCTCAGCGTTTTGTCCTGGGCTTTCTGTTTGGTTCCGTCCTGTTCGGATTGGCGATGTTATCGGCCTGAGACACCTGGACCCCTGACATAGATACGAACACAATAACCGACACAAAGCTCCTCTGATACCGCGCTGGGAATCCCCTAAGCGTCTTAGAAGCCCCGCAAGCGTTGGTCCGGCTTTTCTGAGAAGGGTTGACCGAACCCACTGGTCGTCATTGAATATCCCTTAATCTGACGCAGGGTTTTTGCATCAGGTGGATTGTGGGTCAGGCTGCAGGAGTGGAAGGATACGAGGTTGTGATGCCCTACGGTCGGTCACGGAGAAGCAAGCCAAGCAATGCTTCGTAGTCGTGGCCGTCTGCGGCCCTAAGTGCGGCGATGTAGTCCCGACGTGCCTCGCCCTCGGAGTCGAGTTCCCGGTTCTTCCACTCAAAAGGTCTGCGACCATTCTGAAGCAGCACCATGTCGCACCATAGGCGGGCGTGTCGGCCGTTCCCGTTGGGGAAGGGATGGACTTTCACGAGACGGTGATGGAGACGGGCCGCTGCCTCGTCGACCGTAAACGTCCCATGGTCGAGCCAGTATTCGCCGTCGTTCAGGAGGTTTTTCACCTCCATTGAAATCGTGGGCCAGGGGACACCGATGTTCTTGTCGGACGTACGATACCGCCCGGCCCATGCCCACGTCTCATCGAACATCCGGCGGTGCGTTTCCCGGATTGTGGCTTCCGACAAGGCTCGAGTCCGAGCGCGCACCGCCCATCTCGTCGCCTCCAGGATGTTTGCCTGCTCCCAGAAGTTGAGTTCTGCCCGGGTATGGATATGAGTGGGGAGAAGGGCCTCGGCCTCATCTGGGTCTACCGGGGTCGCTCCATCGGGCTCCGTGTCAAACATCCCAGAAATCTCGACCACGGTCACGCAACAGTGTCGCCGCGAGTTCTCTAACTTGGCGCTCCGTATCCTCATCGGCGACTCCTTGAGCCTCAAGCTTCATCGAATCCGCCACTCGTCCGACTAGTTCAGCCGCCTTCTCTTTGGCCTGAGTCTCAAGCCGCAGAGCGAGAGACGAGCGAGGGACGAGGGCGTAAACGAGATCGCAGTCGAGGGCGTCAGCGAGCCCTTTGAGGGTGTCGAATTGGACCGTCCCTCTCGCTTCACCGGCTTCTGCGCTGTTGATACTCGATCTGGAGAGCCCGGTACGGCGGGACAACTGCCGAAGGGATATCCCGAGGGCCTCTCGAATTGCTTTCGCCCAACCGGTCGACGGCGGCGGCCGCAGCCGGAGAGATGCGAAGGGCGCCAGGGCCTCATCCAATTGCCGAATCCGCAAATCATCCATTTTTCCCATGGAGCACCTCCTCCTGTCCTATTGGAGTAGGCCGTGATAAACTGGCATGGCCTACTATGATAGGACGATACTATATGATTTGTCCTAATACAATAGGACAACACCACCAACATCTGATCCTCCTGACTTTGACACGATGAGTGGTCGAATGATCCTGGACCATCTAACCTTACTGCCCAGGTTGATAACGACCCGATCCGGGTTGCCCGGGAAGGAAGCTTGATACAGGACTGTGAATGAAGGCGAGGTTGGACCCTTTCAGGTGAACCGGAGGTTGTCATCGGGCTGGTGGAAGGCGACGAGAAGTACCTTCAGTTCCTGGGTCGGGTCTCTGACACGCTCTTCGTCTATGAGCACCTAGGTGGCGACCTGACCTGGTTCTCTCCAGACGGGCAGTCTCTTCACGCGTCCAATGATATTCGCCAAACCGCCGGAGAGAGATCGACGCCGGTGATGCTCGGGTGCCTGGAAGACCGGTTCGGGATCGGATTCAGGACCGTTGGAGTCCGGGATCGGCAGCTTGTGGAGGGCCTCAAATAGGTCTCAGCGGCCTGCTAAAAGCTGGGGACGCTCTTGATGCACCTTCAGGATCAACTCACCAAAGAGAGTGTTCGCCCAAGCGAACCACTCCCGGGTGAAACGGGTCGGATCGTCCTGATGGAAGGACTCATGCATGAGGCCCGTACCACCG
>JAUXEE010000143.1 GCA_030618065.1 Gemmatimonadota bacterium | reverse complement strand
GGCGGCCGTTCTGGGTGTGGCTGCCGGTGAGGCCAACAAGCTGGTGGCCCGCCTCCTCTGTGCCGGGGGCACCAACGTGGCCGGCTCCAAGGCTCTGTACCACGGGGTGGATAGCTGTGCCGCTGCGGTGGCGGTGACGGGTGGGGGGAAGGGATGCACCTGGGGATGCGTGGGTCTTTCGGATTGCGCTGTAGCTTGTGACTTCGACGCCATCACCATGGACCCATTCGGGCTTCCGGTGGTGGACCCGGAGCTGTGCACTTCCTGTGGGGACTGCGTGGACGCCTGTCCCTTGGACCTATTCGTCATCATGCCACTGGACCACAAGCTCATCGTCCAGTGCAAGAACTTGTTGGACGGGGACGACGCAGAGGATCTCTGTGCCGTCGCCTGCACGGCTTGCGCCCTGTGCGTTCAGGATGCCGCGCCGGGCCTCATCGAGATCAAGAACGGACTGGCTGTTATCGACTACGACAGAGTCGAAACAGCCAACCCTGAAGCCACCGCCCGTTGCCCCACTGGGGCCATCGTCTGGGTGGAGGGGGCCCAGTTTGCCTCCATACGCGAACTCGCAGGGAGCGAAGCAGGATGACCAGCCCGAAGAGCAACGAGGGATCGAAGTCCTTTAAATATCCGGGAACACCCGAAGCCATGGACGGCAGTGAGGCCGTCGTCTGGTGTGAGACCAATGCCAGTGAAGCGGCGGGTGCCTATCCCATCACGCCTTCGACCCAGATGGGCGAAGGGTGGGCCATGGCCGTGGCCGCGGGCTATACCAACGCCAATGGCCGAAGGCTCCTCTTCTTCGAGCCCGAGGGTGAGCATGCCGCCGCGGCGGTGACGGCCGGAATGAGCATGGTGGGCCTCCGGGCGACGAACTTCTCCAGTGGTCAGGGCGTCGCCTACATGCACGAGTCTCTTTACGCCGCTGCCGGGAAGCGACTCACCTATGTGCTGAATGTGGGGGCCAGGGCCATGACGAAGCATGCCCTGAACATCCATGCCGGGCATGACGACTACCATGCTGTGGACGACGCCGGTTTCTTCCAGCTTTTCGGAAAGAACGTCCAGGAAGTGGCGGATCTGAACCTCATCGGCCACCGTGCGGCGGAGCTTTCCTTGAACCCGGCCATCGTGGCCCAGGACGGCTTCCTCACCACCCACGTCATCGAGTCCATCCGATTGCCGGAGCGCGCGCTCATCAAGGAGTACCTGGGTGACCCGGCAGATATCATCGAGTCGCCGACCCCGGCCCAGAGACTCGTTTTTGGTGAGAAGCGCCGGCGGATCCCCGAGATCTACGACCTGGACTTCCCGGCCATGATCGGAACGGTCCAGAATCAGGATTCGTACGCACAGGGCGTGGCGGCCCAGCGGCCCTTCTACTGTGACCATGTGGCCGACCTGACGGACCAGGCCATGGAGGAGTACTACCAGCTTACCGGCCGCAGGTATGCCAGGGTCGACGGATACCTCCTGGACGACGCGGAGTACGTCCTTTTGGGGCAGGGCTCCGTAGTGCCCAACTGCGAGGCCGTAGCGGACCACCTCCGGGCCCAGGGGCTGAAGGTTGGCGTGTTGAACCTCACCATGTTCCGACCCTTCCCCACGGACCTCATCACGAAGTTCCTCAAGGGGAAGAAGGGCGTCACGGTGCTGGAGCGGTTGGATCAGCCCCTGGCCGTGGACCCGCCCATCCTGAGGGAGATCCGCGCCGCCATGGGTCAGGGTGTGGAGAACTTCCGTGATTCCGGGACCGCTATTCCCCATCCGGGTTTGGCAGAGCTTCGCCCGGACGAGGTCCCTGACTTCTACTTCGGCTCCTTCGGAATGGGAAGCCGGGACCTCCAGCCCGGGGACGTCATCGCTGCCGTGAACAACATGCTCCCCGAGGGGAAGAAGCGGCGGATGTTCTACCTGGGCCTGGACTTCATACGGAAGGGGACCCAGTACCCCAAGCTCCAGCTCTGGCAGGAACAGCTCCTGGAGGCCTACCCCCACCTGGCCGACCTGACTCTGGAGTCCGCGGGTGTCCTGGACCTGATGCCCGAAGGAGCCATCTCCATACGGATCCACTCTATCGGTGGATGGGGCGCCATCACGACGGGTAAGAACGTGGCCATGACCGCCTTCGAGCTGGCGGGCCTGGAAATCCAGGCGAATCCCAAGTACGGCTCGGAAAAGAAGGGTCAGCCCACCAGCTTCTACGCCACCCTGGCCCATGGGAAGATCCAGCTCAACGGTGAGCTCCAGTTCGTGGACGTGGTCCTTTCCCCGGACCCCAACGTCTACAAGACCACCAATCCTTTGGCGGGAATGAAGGACGGAGGGACCCTCATCATCCAGAGTGAGATGACCCCCGAGGAGCTCTGGGACTCCTTCCCGGCGGAAGGGCAGGAGACGATCCGTCGGAAGAACATCAAGATCTACGGCGTGGACGGGTTCAAAATCGCCGCCGAAGAAGCCGGAAACCCGGACCTTCGGTACCGCATGCAAGGGGCTGCCTTCATGGGGGCTTTCTTCAAGGCTTCCCGCCTCATGGAGCAGGAGAACCTCACCGAAGAGAGGCTCTTCGAGGGGATCCAGGACCAGATGAACAAGAAGTTCGGGAAGCTCGGCCAGGCGGTGGTGGATGACAACGTTCGGGTCATCCGTCGAGGCTACGACGAGATGTTCGAGGTTCCCGTGGGCACCGAGGTGAAGGAAGCCGTCGGGGCCGAGGGCGGAGTGGGGGCCATCCCCTCTCTCCTGGACGCGGAGAACCAGGAGTGGGGGATCGGAAACCAGGGGCGGTTCTGGGAGCAGGTCTGCGCCTTCTGCGCCACCACGGGCGAGGACGGAATCGCCGACCCCTTCGCAGCCATGAGCGCCATCCCGGCATCCACCAGCGCGGTCCGGGACATGACCAGCATCCGCTTCGAGGTTCCGGACTTCATCGCCGAAAAGTGCACCGGGTGCAGCCAGTGCTGGGTCCAATGCCCTGACGCTGCTATCCCCGGGGTCGTGAACACGACGGAGCAAGTCCTGGACGCCGCGATTTTGACGGCTATGAACGGGAACTCGCTGGACCAGTTCATGTCCATCTCCAAGAACGTGGCCAAGGAAGCTCACAAGCTCCTGAAGGGCGTGCCCTTCCACACCTTCGCCGACATTCTCTCCCAGGCTTACAAGAACATCCTGGATAAGCTGGGCTGGGACGCCGAGCGCAGAGCGGAAGTGGACAAGCAGTTCGCCGCCGTCTACTCGGTCGTCGCCGACTTCCCCTTGGCCAAGACGACGCCCTTCTTCGATCTCCCGGAGAATCAGGAAAAGGGGACCGGCGGGCTCCTCTCCATCACAGTGAACCCCGAGGCGTGCAAGGGCTGCAACATCTGCGTGGAGGTCTGCCCGGAGAGCGCTCTCATTACCGTCAAGCAGGACGAAGAGATTGTCGATAGGCTCCGGCGGAACTGGACCATGTGGGAGCGCCTTCCCGACACCGACGACCGCTATGTCAACATCTCCGACCTGGAACACGGCATCGGGATCCTTCCGACTCTTCTTCTCAAGAAGGGGAACTATCGGACCATGGCCGGGGGTGACGGCGCGTGCATGGGGTGTGGTGAAAAGACGGCCGTACACCTTCTCCTCTCCACCATCGAGGGGGTCATGCAGCCTCGGGTGAAGGCATTCGTGAAAAAGCTGGACGCCCTCATCAGCGGCCTGGACGGAAAGATCCGGACCCTCCTGGCGGCGGATGCCGACCTGGATCTGGATACCGTGGTGGAGGGAGGTCACGCCGATCTGACCATCGCCCCGGAGAAGGAAGTTCTCATCCAGCGGTACCATAAATCCATGAAGGAGCTGAAGGAGCTCCGCTGGCGGTACACGGAGGGGCCGGGTGGTCGTGGCCGTTCAAACATGGCCATGACCAACAGCACCGGATGTTCTTCGGTCTGGGGAAGCACCTACCCCTACAACCCCTACCCCTTCCCCTGGGTCAACCACCTCTTCCAGGACGCCCCCTCCATCGCCATCGGCATCTTCGAGGGGCACATGAGGAAGATGGGGGACAACTTCATGTCGGTTCGCAAAGCGGATCTCCTCCTCAACGACGAGTACGACGAAGCCGAACATGAAGAAGCTTTCCTCGAATTCGACTGGCAGAAGTTCACCGACGAGGAGTTCGATCTCTGCCCGCCGATCCTGGCCATGGGCGGAGACGGAGCCATGCTCGACATCGGCTTCCAGAACGTCTCCCGTCTCCTGGCTTCCGGGAAACCCATCCGGGTGGTAGTCCTGGACACCCAGGTCTACTCCAACACCGGTGGCCAAGCCTGTACCTCAGGGTTTACCGGGCAGATCGCGGACATGTCAGCGTACGGCAAGGCTCACCACGGGAAGGAAGAGACCCGGAAGGAGATGGCCCTCATCGCCATGGCCCACCGGGGCGCCTTCGTTCTTCAGACCTCTCAGGCCTCCCCGGCCCACATGATCGAGGGGATCATCAAGGGCCTCCATTTCAAGGGGCCGGCGGTCTACAACATTTACACTCCTTGTCCGGTCGAGCATGGATTGGCCGATGAGCTTTCTCCCCACGCTGCCCGCCTGGCGCTGGAGTCCAGGGCCTTCCCCTTCCTGGTCTACGACCCCTCGGCCGGTGAGAGCTGGGCCGAGTGTGTGGACCTGAGCGGAAACCCGGAAATCGAGGCGGACTGGCCCACCTACGAGCTGACCTACACGGATGCGGATGGGGCCGAGCAGACCCTGGAGCTTCCTCTCACCGTCGCCGATTGGGCCGCCACGGAGAACCGCTTCAAGAAGCAATTCAAGAAGATCAAGAGAGACGATTGGAACGACGACCAGATCCTCTTCCATGAGTTCGTGCAGTTGGGCCTCGAGGACCGGAAGGGAAAGACACCCTACATCAATCTGTTGGGTGGGGACGGGAAGCTGGACCGTATGGCCTGCGCCATCGAGATGGTCATTCTCGCCGAAGACAGGCTCCTTCACTGGGATCAGCTCCGGGAGCTGGCGGGTTACAAGGTGGCCCCATCGGTTCGAGATCAGATCGCTTATGAGCTGGAAGATGATTTCGAGAAGAAAGCGGCCACGATCCGGGCCGAGTACGAGGGGAAGATCGCAGAGCTGAAGGCCGCCTATCCCCAAATCATCGCCCGGCGCCTGGCGGAAGGCCTCATCCGGTCCTCTTCCGGAGGCGCCGACACGGTCGGGGATATCCTGGCTCGGGCGGCATCGACACCCGGGCTCTCCCCGGTTCAGTTGACGCCAGAGGCCGAGGCCCTGGTTTCGGCCCCTGCGGGAGGCGGCGTCGCCACCCTTCCAGCCACGGCCCCGGCGGCAGAGGCTCCTCCGGTAGCGGAGGCGGCTCCGGCCGCCGAAGAGGACGAGGACGATGACCTCGTTCTGGAGCCGTACATCGACACCCTCCGGTGCACGACCTGTAACGAGTGCACCAATCTCAACAAGAGGATGTTCGCCTACAATGAGAACAAGCAGGCGTACATCAAGGATCCGAAGGCAGGGACCTTCGCCGAGCTCGTTCAGGCGGCGGAGCGCTGTACCGCGAAGATCATCCACCCTGGAACTCCGCTGAATCCCAGAGAGCGGGATCTGGAGAAGTGGATCGAACGGGCCAAGCCCTTCACCTGATCGACGAATGTGGGATAAGCTGACCTTCAGTCACGGCGTCCATCCGCCGGAGCACAAGGACCAGACCAGCGGGATTCCTATCCGGCGGATGCCCTTCCCGGAGGAGATCGTTCTCCCCCTCCGGCAACACGCCGGGAAGCCTGCCCGGCTCCTGGTGAAGGTGGGGGACCGTGTGGAGCGAGGGGACAAGATCGCCGAGGCCGACGGCTTCGTGTCGGTTCCCATCCACTCTTCCGCCGCCGGAGAGGTGGTGGAGATCGGGTGGTGGCCCCATCCCGACGGGAGCATGGCCGAGGCGGTGCGGATCAAGGTGGAGAAGTTCTCTCCCCAGATTCCCCGGCCCCGGATGAT
>JAUXEE010000096.1 GCA_030618065.1 Gemmatimonadota bacterium | reverse complement strand
GGGGACCACCTGGAGCTCATCATCCGGACGGACAATCCGACCTGGTCGTGCGGTGGCAGCTAAGAAAGTTGCCCCACACACCGGGAGTGTAGCGCCCACGGTTGAGCCTCCTCCCGAGACCCTCCTGAAGTCTGCCCTTCGGCTTCTCTCAGTCCGGGCACGCAGCGTTCGGGAGCTCAGAGGTCGCCTGTTGAGAAAGGGCTTCAACTCCTCAGACGTCTCCTATTGCCTCGGATGGTTGACGGACAGGGACCTTCTCAACGACGATTCCTTCGCCCGATCCTTCACCCGAGATCGGCTCCGGTTCTCTCCCAGGAGCCCTTCCTTCCTCAAGCGGGAACTCGCCGACAAAGGGGTGGACTCCTCCTTGGCCGGGGAGGTGGTGGACGCCGTCCTCAAGGAGGAGGGGATTTCCGCCGGGGATCTCTCGGTCAGGACAGGCCGGAGTTGGGTGCGAAAGCAGAGTCCCTCGGTTAGGGTGGATCTTTTGGGAGATCGGTTTTCCCCGGAAAGGGAACGGGCCAGACGCCGCCTCTTTGGATTCCTGGCAAGGCGGGGGTTCGTGGGAGAGGGCGCCCGACAGGGATTGGCGGCCGGCGAGAGGGAGGCCCGGAAGCTGGAAGAAGAGGCCCGGAAGCTCTGGGATTGAATCCAGCGCTCCGGGCCTCTTCCGTCAGCGATCCCCGGTCGGCAACCCCGGGCAGAGCCTTCTTACCCCTTCAGGACGGGAGCCAACACCTCTTCCAGGGTGGGGCGACCCAAGACCTGCAACTCGTACCGAACCCGTGTGTTGGGCACGGGGATCTTCACCAACTTGGCCAGATCGATGGGTGTGCCTACAACCACGGCTTCCACACCCCCTTCGGCAGCCTTGGCCAGGGTAGCTTCCAGGTCTCTCACCTGGGCTTCACCATACCCCATGGCCGGCAGGAGAATCCCCAGCTCAGGATAGGTGTCGAAGGTGTCCTGAAGCTCCCCCACCAGGAAGGGCCGGGGATCCACGAGGCTCGCGGCTCCGGCGCGTTTTGCGGCAATGGTGGCGGCACCGTACTTCATCCCACCGTGGGTGAGAGTTGGCCCGTCCTCCACCGCCAGGACCCTCTTCCCTTTCAGAATCGAAGGGTCGTCCACGAAGATGGGAGAAGCAGCATCCAGGATCACGGCCCTGGGATTGATGGACTCGACGTTTTCCCGAACCTGCTGGACGTTTTCCGGATTGGCGGTGGCCACCTTGTTGATGATGATGACATCGGCCATCCGAACATTGGTCTCCCCAGGGTAGTAGCTGAGCTCATGCCCGGGCCGGTGGGGATCCACCAACGTGATGTGGACATCGGGTTTGTAGAAGGGAGTGTCGTTGTTTCCCCCGTCCCAGAGGATGACGTCGGCTTCCTTCTCGGCCTCCTCCAGAATGGCCCCGTAATCCACCCCGGCGAAGACAACGGAGCCATTCTCGATGTGGGGCTCGTATTCCTCCCTCTCTTCGATAGTGACCTCGTGGTAGACCAGATCCTCTTCACCGGCGAAGCGCTGGACCCGCTGCTTGGCCAGGTCGCCATAGGGCATAGGGTGTCGGATGACGGCCACCTTCAGACCGGCCTCCCTCAGGACCCGGGCGACAGCCCGAGACGTCTGGCTTTTCCCGACTCCGGTCCTGGAGGCGCAAACCGCCACCACCGGAAGCTTGGACTCGATGAGGGTCCGGGTCGCACTGGGAATCTCGAACCCTGCTCCCAAGGCCGTCACCCTGCTCGCCATGTGCATGACGTAGTCGTACGAGACGTCGGAGTAGGCCAGGATGCACCGGTCCACCTTCAACCGGAGGATGAGCTCGTCCAGTTCATCCTCCGGGAAGATGGGAAGGCCTTCAGGGTAGAGGTCGCCGGCGATGGAGGCCGGGTAGGTACGGTCATCGATATGGGGAATCTGCTGGGCGGTGAATCCAACTACTTCCACCCCCTCATCTTCCCTGTACATGGTGTTGAAGACGTGAAAATCTTTCCCGGCCGCGCCGAGAATCAGGATGCGTGTACGAGACATAATGCCAACCTCATCGGTTTAGGTTAGGCGGGATTCCTTTTCCCGATGGTATCGAATGGGCTCACCCCGGATCAGGACTCGGAGGACTCCCGGAGAAACACTCTAGCGAGGCGAGAGGGCTTGGTCCAGATGGGCCGCCCAAAGTCGGAGCCTGAGCCTTGCCAATCCCGCGTTCAACAACCCACTACCTTGCCGGGTCTCCTTTCAAAGGGGATTTTCTTTCCCCCACTCCACCCCTGCCCTGGAGGAACGATGCGAAGGCACCTTGCATGCGTGGCCTTGGCGGCCACCCTGGTCGCCCCACTTCTGCCTCTCAACGCCCTGATGGGTCAAAGTCTGGATTCGGAGACTCTCTCTGCTTTCCGTTGGCGCCAGATCGGCCCCGCCAACATGTCGGGGCGAATCACGGACGTGGAAGGCATCCCCAGCCCGTCCAAAACTTACTACGTGGCTGCCGCTTCGGGCGGAATCTGGAAGACCACCAACAACGGCACGACCTTCCGGCCCCTCTTCCAAAACGAGCGGGTCATCTCTCTTGGCGACATCGCCATTGCGCCCTCCGACACCATGCAGATCTGGGCAGGCACCGGGGAGGAGGACTCTCGGAACTCCATCTCTCCGGGAGGTGGAATCTACAAATCCACAGACGGCGGGCTGACCTGGGAGATCAAGGGATTGGAGGAAACGCAGGTCATCGCTCGCGTCGTGGTCCACCCGACGAACCCAGAACGGGTTTGGGTGGCGGCCCTTGGACACATCTGGGACTCGAATCCGGAGCGGGGCCTCTATCGCACCGACGACGGAGGTGACACTTGGGAGTTGGTGAAGTTCGTCAGCGACAAGGCGGGCTTCGTGGACCTGGCCATCCACCCCGACAACCCCGACATCCTCTTCGCCTCCTCCTGGGAGCGGGTCAGGGGACCCTACTTCCTCCAGAGCGGTGGTCCCGGGAGCGCCCTCTGGAAGACCACCGACGGGGGTGATAGCTGGATCAAAGTTGAAGGCCCGGGCTGGCCTTCGGGGGAATTCGGCCGCATCGGCGTCGCCATCTCCAGGAGCGACCCGGAGATCATGTACGCCAATGTGGAAGCGGAAGCCTATGAGGGAGACGGTAGCCCCAACGGCCTGTACCGGAGCGGTGACGGTGGCATGAGCTGGGAGAAGATGAACAACGTCAACTCCCGCCCCTTCTACTACTCCCAGGTGCGGGTGCACCCCACCAACCCTGACCGGGTCTATTGGTCCACGGTGAACGTTTCCAATGACGGTGGACGGACCGTGGGAAGCGCCGCCCAAGGAATCCACGTGGACCACCACGCCATGTGGATGGACCCCAACGATCCCGAGCGGATGATCGTTGGGAACGATGGGGGTATCGGCATCACCTTCGATCAGGGCGGGAACTACATCTTCCCTGACATCATGGCCCTGGGACAGTTCTACGAGGTCAGCTACGGGATGGAGGTCCCCTACACCGTTTGTGGCGGGTTGCAGGACAATGGTTCCTGGTGCGGACCCAGTCGCCGACGCCAGGGACCCATCACCAACTACATGTGGGCGAATGTGGGCGGTGGTGACGGATTCTTCACCCTCCAAGATCCGGAGCATCCGCAAACCGTCTACACCGAGTCTCAGGGCGGTTCCATGGGACGGATGAACACCATCACCGGAGACCGGACGAGCTTCCAGAAACCAGGGGGCCGGGGCCAAACCACCACCGGGGAAGAAGGCTGGAGGTACAACTGGAACACTCCCATGGTCATGTCGCCCCACGATCCGAGTGTGATTTACGCGGCAGGGAATCGGGTGTTGAAGTTCACGAACAGGGGCGAGGAATACGAAGTCATCTCCCCCGACCTCACCTACGCCGACGAGGAGAAAATCCGCGTAAGCACCGAGACCACCGGAGGCATTACTCCTGACATCACCGGCGCCGAGACCTTCGCTACCATCGCGGCCCTGGCCGAGTCTCCGTTGCAGCAGGGTCTGCTCTATGCGGGGACGGATGACGGCCGGGCCTGGATGAGTCCCAACGACGGAGGGGATTGGGAAGAGTTGACGGGTCGGTTCCCCGGAGTGCCGGAGGGTACCTGGGTCCGGCGGATCGAGCCTTCGAGCCACGACGCGAACACCTTCTTCGTTGCCTTTGACGGACACCGGACCAACGACTTCACCCCCTACCTTTACATGACCACGGACGGCGGGGAGAGCTTCCGGTCCATCTCCAGCGATCTCCCCACCGGAAAGCCGGACTTCGTCCACGTCATCCGGCAAGACCTGGTGAGCCCGGACCTCCTCTTCGTGGGAACGGAGGTGGGCGTTTACCTCTCCACGGACATGGGTGGGCATTGGCAGAAGTTCATGGAGGGCTTCCCCACGGTTCCGGTCCACGACCTGAAGATCCACTCCAGGGACCGAGAGCTCATCGCCGCTACCCACGGTCGGTCCATCTGGATCGTGGATATCGCCCCCCTCCAGGAGCTGACCGCCCAGGTCGCCACGGCGGACGTTCATCTCTTCAAGCCGAAGCCGGGCCTCCAGTATGGCAACCGGCCTATCGGCGGGGGTTCTACCGGGCACCAGTTCTTCCAGGCCCGCTCCCCGGCCTACGGAGCCGAGATCGCCTACTGGATCGGCCCCAACGCCGAGATCCCGGTCCCCGAAGGGGGGCCCGCCATGGCCCGGGGTCAGCGGCCACAAGGACCCCCAGGAGGGCGGAGGCCCGGTGGGGTCGAGGGACCCCAGGCCCGGGGACCCCAGCTTCAGATCACCATCCAGGACGCCGACGGCAACACCATGCACACCGGAACCTCAGCGGCAACCCCCGGAATCCATCGATACCATTGGAATTTCCAGGGGCAGGCCCCAGCTGCGGAGGCCAAAACTGAGGAGCAGATCCAAGACAGCCTTCAGGCGGTGGAAAGAGTACGAGAGCTTGTGGATTCCATGGTGGAGGCGGGAGGTGACCGGACCCAGCTGGAACAGACCCGAGACATGATTCTCTCAGGAAACCGCCAGAGGATGATGGGGTTTTTCGGCGGAGGTGGAGCAGCGGGCGGCAGCCAAAGGGACCCGAATGCCTGGGTCGAAAGGCCCGGTGAGAACTTCTCCGCCGGTAGTCGGGGTGGTGGATTTACACCTGAAATGAGGGTTCTCTTCCAGGCGGCTCGGCCCATCACAGGGGGTGGAGCTTTTGGCCGTGGCGGCGGTGGGGGCCAAGCGCCCCTGGCCGATGCTGGGGACTATACGGTGATCTTGAAGGTTGGAGATCAGGAGTTCCGGCAAACTCTCACAGTGGTAAAAGGGCCCGATGCCGGCGGTGGAGGAGGGTTCTTCTAGAGACCTCTGGTTTTTCTGGCCAAAGGGAGTGATGTTCGGGGTGCCCCCTCCTGGGGCGCCCCGACCAGGAGTGCAGATGACCAGAAGAGATGGCTTGAACATCGTAAGCCGAGGAACCCGCCTGGCCCTTGGTTTCAGCCTACTCCTCCTGCTCCAGTTGGCCCCTTTCCCCAGGCCCCTTCAGGGGCAAAGCGGGGTTCCCAGGGATCAAATCCACCTCTCTATCACCCTCGGCGGGTATTTTCTGGTCGGCGTGGGTTATACCCATTGGATAGAGGAGCATCACGCTCTGGAGTTCACCGTGTTCCCCTTCGCCTACCCGGGAGAGGGTTTCCCCTTCGGCCTCCGGGCCGGATACGCCTGGGTACCTTCCGACGAAATCTGGAGAGCCAAACTGGGCGGGCACATGATGGTCCTCGTCCGGCCGGGTCA
Source organism: Gemmatimonadota bacterium (assembly GCA_030618065.1). Lineage (GTDB taxonomy): Bacteria > Gemmatimonadota > Gemmatimonadetes > Longimicrobiales > Gaopeijiaceae > JABDNZ01. Next base: position 1,429 of record JAUXEE010000096.1, on the reverse strand, counting down.
GACCGGCGGAGACCGGTTTACCCCGATTCTAGCATTAACTCCTGGTATCCAATACGATCCCGACAGTGACCGGAGTTTCCGGACCGACCTCTGGATGTCCTACTACCTGAGGGAGAAGGTCTTCGCTCCCACCGGAGTGGAGTTTCTTTACTGTTGGCCCAAGTAGGACGGGCGGACCTCGCGTCCCCATCTTCCTTACCTTCCCAACTTTTCCCTCAAGAAGGCGATGGTCCGGGGCCAAGCTGCCTGGGTCGCCGCCATGTTGGCCCCCTCCTGACCGGACTGTTGCCGCAAGAACCCGTGCCCCGCTCCATCGTAGATGTTCACCTCGTAGCTCTTGCCCATCCCCTCCAGAGCCGATTGAGCGTCGGGAATGGTGGCATTCACCCGGGCATCGTTTCCTCCATAGAGGCTCAGAATGGGAGTATCCACCTCTCCCAGCGTCTCTGTGGCCGGAGAACTCCCGTAATACACCACGGCGGCACCCAATCCCGACCACTCGGTCGCCACACGGAAGCTGGTGCTCCCACCCCAACAATATCCGACCACGCCTACCGATGACGTCGCCGCCGGCAGTCCCGTGGCATACGCTGCGGCAGCTTTCAGCCGCCGGGTCACTTCATCTGGCTCCAGGCCACGAATCAGGCTGACGGCCCCCTGTCGGTCCACCGACTCGCTCCCACCGCCCCCGGGACCCTTCCCTGAGAGGAGATCCGGAGCGATGGCTATGAATCCTTCGGCCGCCAGCTCGTCGGCCACGGACCGGATCCAGTCGGTGAGGGCGTAGATCTCGTGGATCACGATCACCACCGGAGCCTCGTCAGCCCTCTCGGGATACACCACCCAGGCCCTGACCATGTCCCCCTCCCCCGAATCGTAGTCCACCCATTCGCCGTGCCTGGGGGAAGCGTCGAGGTGAGTTACGGCCCCCGCTTCATCCGGCGGGAGCCCCTGAGAATGGGCCAAACCCGGTTGGGTCACTCCGAAAACGATCAGGACGAAAGAGAGGGCGGCCACACGGGTGAGTCCGTGCCGGATCGAGGATTTCATGGGACCTCCGGTGCTGAGTAGTCCGAGTCGTGCCTTAAGGGTTGATAGGAAACATTTTCGACAAGAACTCATGCGGAGTAAAGGGGTGAGCCAAGATTGGACGAGCGTTCGGACCTCCTGCGGGGCTGAGGGATCGGGGAAGGAAGAAAAACCAGGCCGGCGGCAGAACATCTACCGCCGGCCTTTCCGGTAAGGAAGCTGACCGGACCCCCCCTGCCCTACTGCGGGGCCCGACGGCCCCTCCTACCGAGTGGTGAAGGTGATGGGGAGGGAGATCCAGACGGGCACCCTCTTGTCCCGGTTCAGGGCCGGGGTGAACTCGATGACAACCGCCACCTTGAGGGCGGCATCGTCGAGAGCCTGGTGGCCCGAGGTTTTG
>JAUXEE010000226.1 GCA_030618065.1 Gemmatimonadota bacterium | reverse complement strand
TAACCCCGACGACCATGACGTACTGGAATCCCACAAGCATTCTGCCCGGCTTCAGCTTCTTGCGGTTCTTCGGAGTCTTGGCTCTGGCGGGGCCCTCTCTCCTGGGTGGACAGACCCCCACCCCCTCAGGCGAATCCAAGGCTCTCACCGATCTGAGAACGGTGTTGGACACCGGGGTGGTCCTCCAGGACCGAAACGGTGACCGAATCGTCGATGACCTGGAGCTGCGGATCCTCCTTTCGCCCGAACCCACGGAGGCGGAGGTGGCGGCTGCAGCCAACCTTGCGGCCCGCTTCGGTTATGAAACCTCGGCCACGGATCTGGGGCTCGCAGGCCGGGCCGGGGACCGGCAGGTGTACCGGGCCCCCGTTTTCCTGGTCGGTAAGGGGGCCTTGGATGCGGCGGGGCTGACCGGAGAGTTCCAGGGGGCTCTGGCAGGACTGGCCCCTGGGCAGGGCGAGATGGCCCACCTACCCGTCGGTGGGGCCTTTTCCTCGGGCGCCCTGGCCGTTGTGGGGTACGACGCCACGGGTCTCCTCACAGTGGCAGGGTATCTCTCAGGCCGCTATCCAGGAGTCTGGGCCCCTGACGGACTCACCTGGACGGAGGTTGCGGAGAAGGTCGAAACCTTCGCCGAAGACCATGGGCTCGAGGATGCCACGGTTTCTTTGGATCGGATCGTGTTGGACAAGGCACGGCCGGGAATCGCCCGGGCCCGGGTGGTCGTTTCCATTCCGGACGGACCGGCCTTCGATATGGCCGTGGACGCCTTTCTTGGGTTGGATTCCCTCCGCGTCGCCGGGGAAGAACCGGAGGCCGCCGCCGGGGAAGAACCGGACACCGCTGTAGCTTCGGTCGAAGTCGAAGAGGACACCACCGAAGTGACCAATACCGACGAGGCTACCACCCTCTCCGATCTCGAGTTCCAGGCTCTGCACCGCCTGGACGTTCGGATCGTCGGTCCGGATCGGACCCGAACCATCACTCTTCGTTCGGAGGAACCCTGGGAGATCCGGGACCCCGGGTCCTTCCGAAGGGGAGCGGACGCCTCTTTCACCTTGCCCGACCTCTATCGGGTCGGGGGCTTGTTCCGGGATTCGAACCAGGATCTGGTACCTGACGAAACCGCCGCCTTCATCTCCCTGAGCGGGAGCGGAGCGCCAAGTGCCGTCATGGACCTCGCCACCCGCATCGGCCTGGAAACGGCGGGAATCCGCCTTCCCCTCGTACAATTGAGCGCCCAGGAAAACGACCCCACCGCTTCGGGTTTTCCTATGCTTCTGGGGACCGACCATTACCAGATTCGCCGGCTCCAGGAGGAGGAGAAGCTGCCGGAAACGGCGGTGAAAGCTGGAGAGGGCTTCGTGCAGTTCGTGGATGGAGCCTTCGGCGAAAGGAACGCCTTGGCCATCGGAGGTGGGGATGACGAAGGCCTCTCGGCCGTCACCGAATGGCTAGCCCACCGAGCCCCCTATCTATGGACTCACGGTAAGGGGGAGTACCGCCTCGCTGACGCCGAGACGGAGGTCCGCCGCTTCCTCCAGGCCCGGCAGGCTCCCGGCCAGCTCGCTCTGGCCCTGACCAAGTTGGGGAGCTGGATGGAGCGGATGGCCGACGACCCCCCCTCCCGGATCGAGGTGGAGCTGGCGGCCTTGGAGGTGCCCGAGGGCTTGGAAGGGCTTTTGGCAGCAACGGTGCGGGACCGGTTTCCCGAGGTGGACGTTTCAGCTGAAACGTGGCCCACCGGTTTCGGGGTTGGGGATACCGTCTTCGTCCAGGAATGGGACATCCCCTGGGAAGTAGATGAGGTGAGGGGACTCCTGGAGAACGAGGTCTATCCGAACATCAGATCGGGGGTCCCGGCGGAAGTCGAGATCCGGGTGAGTGAGCCTCCGGAGATTCGGGACGCTCTGGAAGAGGAGGTTCGGGCCGCCCTCGCCGGCCGGGGAGTGTCCGACGCCACCGTCCATGTCCTGAGCGCCTACAAACAGGGGTATTCCTGGATCAACGACGTGCTTCTTCCCCAGCTCAGGGGAGTGCCGGTGGCCTCCATCGACCTCACCTACCACACCCTGGAGGAATCCGAAGAAATCCGGTGGCAGACCATCGCCGCCGAGAACCGATGGCTGCAGGAGGTCTATCCCATCGATGCCATTCTGGCTCGGGAGCTGGGGATCTCCGACTCGGTGGTGACCTTCCATCCCACTCGGCAGAAGGACCCCATCTACACCTTCGAGGCACGGGACAGTGCCGGGGCCATGATCCTCCGGGAGACCTTCGACCCCCGCTATGTAGTGCGGCCCTTTTTCGACCTCTTTCCCGAGTACGAGCAGGTCCGTGTGACGACGGGGTGGATCACCGCCTCCTCAGGGGGTGAGACCCTTCTGGACCGGAGAATCGTCACGGATCCCGAGCGTTTCTGGGATCGGCTCCAGACCGAGACCTACGGGGAGATCATCTCTTATGTCATGGACACGCAGGACGGGAATCCTTCGGGGGACAATGCACCGTTCTTCGATGAGTTCCGGGTGGACCTCCGGCTCAGCGAACCGGACTATCGGATCGGGGTGGACGAGGAGGTAATCAGCTCGTTGGAGGCTCTCCATGAGGATCTGTACTTCGAAACCCACACCCTCTTCAGTCTCCTCGGTGGGCGGTACCAGACCTCCCTCTCCAATCCGGGCCGGGTCCTTCCCTTCGTGGATCCTTCCGGGGCCGGACAGCCCGGGAAGGCGCGGCTGGTTCTGACGGGGAAGGAGCGAGGGAACCCAAAGCTGGTGGTACGAAGCTGGACCTCAGGGAGCCCTGAGCCGTTGCTCCATGAGTACGAGCTCAACCCCCTTCCTGTAGAGGAACCGGGTCTCGTGGGGGCTGTCCTGGCCCATGGCCAGGAGGGACTTCGCCAGCTCCTGGTCCGGGTGACGGTGCCGGACTCACTGGACCGATATGATGAGTTCGCTGCCCGGAGCAGTGAATCGGGGATCGACCGGCAGTTTCTGAATGTGGAGATCCTGGAGGGAATGCTTCGGTCTTTGAGGCGGCTCCATGAGGCGGGTCTCATGGAGGAGGCTCTTTCCTGGGACCGGGTACAGGAGCTGGCTCTGGACTTCCGCCTGGAGAAGGACAGCACCTACCAGAAGACGGCGGTTCTGCCTCGGAGCCGGAATCCGAAATCCACCGACAATCCTCGCCTGGGGGCCGGAGGATGGACCCACGCCGGCGAGCCCCTGGTCCAGTGGGATACCCCCATCTCCCTGGAAGAGAACGAAGATCTTCTGGCCAAGCTGGGGACATTCCCCGGGGTGGACGTCTACTACCTCACCAACTCCTTCCTGGGCAACCGGGTGTGGGCTGCGGACTTCCTACCTCCCCACGATGCGAAGTTCGTTTCCCAGGCCAAGCTGAACGCTCTGAAACCCACCCTCTTCGTGAGCGGACGGGAGCACGCCAACGAAGTCTCCAGCACCAGCCACATCCTCAAGCTGGGTGAGCTTTTGGTGACGGACTCCGCCTACCGGGCGATGCTCGACAGGGTGAACGTCGTTCTCCACCCCGTGACGAATCCCGACGGGACGGCTCTGGCCTATGCCCGGCAGCTGGTGAACCCCGACCACATGCTCCACGCCGGCCGTCCCGGGGCCCTTGGCTCCGATGCCACCAGCGGGGGGAATTCGGACGATCCCATCTATCCTGAATCCCAGGCACGCCGGATGATCAGAGAGGCATGGCTCCCGGACATCTACCTGAACCCGCACGGCTACCCCAGCCACGAGTGGGTCCAGTATTTCGCCGGCTACAGCGCTTGGGCCCGGGGTCGAAGGGTGGGTCCCCGGACCTGGTGGGTTCCCCGGGGCTGGTTCATTCCCGGGTTCTCCTGGGTGGAGGACGAAGAGAACCCGGACTATCAGACGGCTCAGTTCGCCATCCTGGACTCCATGGCCGCTGCCCTGACGGGAAACGAGGATGTCGACGCCATGAACCGTCGCCTGTATGCCCGCTACAAGAAGTATGGGGAGCAGGACAGGGATGGCTTCACCGAATACTTCCATAACGGCATGGTGGTGAGCATGCGTCTCAGGGGGGCCGAGGGCATCGGGAGCGGGATGAACAGTCCCCGCATCACCTACTTCTCCATTACCACGGAGGCGCCCGACGAGACTGCCCGAGGGGAGTGGATGGACCTCATGGGACAGGCGGGCCTAGCCCATACGACGTCGGCGCTGCGTTATCTGGCCGATGGAGAATTCGAAGTGGAGCGGGAGGCCGAAGCTTTCGACGAAGCCGTGGTCCGGAAGGTGTTCCGAGTGAAGCCGGTGTTGCCGCCGAAGAAAGAAGAATCGGAGAAAGAAGGTGGCGAGGGCTAAAGGCAATACCGTTGCTTTAAGGATTTGACTGTGCCATCTTTCCCTGGAATCTTTCTTTCTTCCAGGGGAGGCACGAATGGCGCGGACAGTGGCGGGGGTTCCGGGCGGGACGAGGATCAC
>JAUXEE010000100.1 GCA_030618065.1 Gemmatimonadota bacterium | reverse complement strand
GGAGATGTGCATCAGGATCTTCTCCCCGCTGGGCGCCAGTGTGGCCCTGTGGCAGGGTTTCTCGTCCCGCCGAAAGACCCGGGGGTCAACGAAGTTCGGAATCACCCGGATCCGATCCCGGGGAACCCCGAAATCCTCAACGGTCCTGTCCCTCAGGAACTCCGAGACCGTGGTGAGGCCATGGGACTGGTGAATGGAGAATTGGGTGATGGCCTTGAAAGAGGGGTGGAGCCCCACCAGGGTGATATCCGTCCCGTGGAGAGTGGTCACGATCTTGAGGTCTCGTTCACCCTTGAGCATCTCTCCAGCCACCCAAGCCGACGTGGCATGGGGGATGGCGTAGTGGGCGTGAATCAGATCCAATCCCTGGTTCTTGGCCGTATCATGAATGGCCGCGGCCAAGGCCAGCGAGTAGGGCGGATGCTCGAAGAGAGGATACTGGTCCATCTCCACTTCGTGGAAGAAGATCCTCTCCCGGAAGTGTTCCAGGCGGAAGGGTTGGGCGTAGGAGATGAAGTGGACCTCATGGCCCCTTTCGGCCAGGTCCAGCCCCAGCTCCGTGGCTACCGCCCCGGACCCTCCATAGGTGGGATGACAGGTGATCCCGATCTTCATGCGGCTCCCTTCTCCTCGGCGATTGCCCATTCAGCCATCACTTGCCCTACCCTTTCATCTTCCGTCCCGGTGCCGTCCAACACCAGCGTCCCCGGGGGAAGCTGATGCCGGTACCATGTGATCTGGCGCCGTGCATACTTCCGATGGGAGCGGCGGATCTCTTCGGCCGCCTCGTCCAGGGTGAGACTCCCTCGGAGGAAACTGATGATCTCTCTGTAACCTGCGCCCGTCATGCCGGGATCCTCGGCCCCGAATCCAGCTTTCAGGAGCCCCTCCACCTCCGCCACCAGTCCCTCCTGGATCATGAGGCCCACCCGCCGGTTGATCTTCTCGTAAAGGACGTCCCTCGGAAGGTCCAGGAGGACGATCAAGCCCTCCATTGGATCCTCTGAAGGCTCGCTCACCAGATGCCACCAGGACAGGGGGCGGCCGGTGAGAAGGGCCATCTCCACCTTTCGGGTGGCCCGTTGTCGCCCCCCCTCCGCCGCCGCCTCCCCCTCTGGATCCAGCGTCCTCACAAAGTCCGAGAGCTTCTCCGGCGAAAGGTGGTTCAGAAAGACCCGAAGGCGACCCAGTCGTTCCACGTCCAGCTCCGGCTCCTTGAACATGGGCTCCATGAGAGCCTTCAAGAAGAATCCGGTGCCACCCACCAGGATGGGAACCCGACCCCGGGCTCGGATGTCCTCGATCCACCCCCGTGCGTCCCGGGCGAAGTGGCCTGCCGAATATCTCTGGTTCGGATCTCGCAGATCGAGGCCATGGTGGGGGAGGAGGGCTCGTTCACGAAGGCCCACCTTCCCCGTTCCTATGTCCATGCCCCGGTAGATCTGCCTGGAATCCATGGAGATGATCTCTCCGCCCAGCTCCTTCCCGACCTCCAACGACAGGCCTGTTTTCCCCGAGGCAGTCGGCCCCACGATGGCCAGGAAGTGGGGGGGAGGCATCAGTGCCTGCCGAATTTCCGCTCCAACTCAGCCGAGCTCAACCGAACGATGGTGGGGCGGCCGTGAACGTCGTGGTACGGGAGCTCGGTGGCGAAAAGGGCGTCGAAGAGCTCGGCCATCTCCTCCTGGGGAAGGCGTTGGCCGGCCTTGATGGCCCCCTTGCACGCAAAGGTCATGGCGATCCGCTCGTGCTGGTTCTTGGCCGAGCGCAACAGATCGGAGCCTTCGGTGAGCTCCTGGATCATCTCACGGAAGCACCGCTCGGCATCGAAGTAAGGATGAGGGTTGGGCACGGATTGAAGAATCACCGTGTCCCCGCCGAATTCCTCCACCTCGAAGCCGGCCCTGGAAAGAATCCCCTTCAGGTCCAACACCAGTCTGGCTTCCGCCGGAGAAAGCCGCAGAGTGAGGGGGAAAAGAAGGCGTTGGCTCTCCTGCCCCTGGCCCTGGAAGGCTCCCATCAGGCGTTGAAAGAGGACCCGCTCGTGGGCCGAATGCTGATCGATGATCAGAAGGCCCTCCCGGATTTCCGCCAGGATGTAGCTGTCGTGAACCTGCCAGAGCCGAGGGCGTCCCACATCAGTGGGCCCCACGGGGACATTGTCTTCTCCCTGGATCTCCGGGAAGCCATCGTCCCCAGGCGACTCATGGGCCCCGGAGAGGAAGAGGGCCATCTGGGAATCAGGCGGGGGCTCTCTCCTTCCCCTCCCCGCCTCCGGCGGCGGCGTCCCCCTGCCGGGTCTTCCTTCCCGGACCACCATCCGGGGCGGAGTCAACTGGGAATCCAGGGTGGCGGAGCTCTCCGAACCGGCCAAGGCTTCCCGGACGGTCTCCTCCACAAGGGCTTCCACGGTGCCGGAGTCCCGGAAACGGACCTCCAGTTTCGCCGGATGGACGTTCACGTCCACGACCCCATCGCTGACCTGGAGATAGAGGAAGAGCCAGGGGCGCTGCCCCGGAGCCGTAGTGGTCCTGTATCCTCGATCGGCAGCCCGAAGAAGGGAGGGACTCTTGAAGGGCCGGCCGTTCACGAAGAGATAGGCCCTCCGGAATCCCGGACCCGCGGCATCGGGGCGTTGAACCAGGCCTCTGAGGCCCAGTCCATCTCCTTCCCCGGAAGCGGGCAGTAGCGATGAAGCCGCCTCCCGCCCCCAAAGATCCGAGACCCGGGTGGCGACGTCGTCTACGGGCTTCAGCTCCAGAAGGGCCCTGGCCCCGGATTCCAGCGAAAACCCCACGGACGGATTCGCTAGAGCCAGGCTCACCAGGGCATCGCTCACAGCCCGGGTTTCCGCCGATGCCGGTTTCAGGAATTTCCTTCTGGCCGGAGCGTTGAAAAAGAGATTCAGAACCTCCACGGTGGTGCCGGGACGCCTCGGGAAGTCCTTGACGGAAAGGATCTTCCCACCCTCCACCCTCAGGACCGTACCGGCAGAGTCCCCGGCCTCGCTGGTTTCCAGGGTCAGTCGCGACACGGCGGCGATGGAGGGTAACGCCTCCCCTCGAAAGCCGAAGGTGGAAACCCGGGCCAGCTCCTCCGGCTTGGAGATCTTGCTGGTCGCGTGCCGGTCCAGGGAGAGGAGAGCGTCTTCCCTCCCCATGCCCACTCCGTCGTCAGAGACCCGGATCCGATGCTTTCCACCACCCTCCACCACGACCCGAATCGAGCGTGCCCCGGCATCTAATGCGTTCTCCACGAGCTCCTTTACCACGGAGGCCGGCCGCTCTACCACTTCGCCGGCGGCGATCTGGTTCGCCACGATATCGGGAAGAATGTGGATGCGTCGAGGCATATCAGGGAGTCAGGTCGAAAAAACGAACGGCGTTCTCGGAGGTATACCCCTGAACCTCCTCCAGATCCTCCCCACGAATGGTCGCCAGGCTCTCCGCAACCCGAGCAACGTAGGACGGCTCATTCCTTCGGCCCCTGTGAGGCACGGGAGCCAGGTAGGGGGCATCCGTCTCCACCATGAGGCGCTCCCGGGGAAGGGAGCGGACCAGAGTCTGGGCGTCGTACTTCTTGAAGGTGATGATTCCCGTAAATGAGACCATCCAGCCTACCTCCAAAGCCACCTCCAGCAGCTCCGCTCCACCCGTGAAGCAGTGCAACACACCTCGCACCCTGCTCCCCCACTCCTGGAGGATCCGGGCCGTCAGGTCATCGGCGTTTCGTGAGTGGACCACAATGGGAAGATCCAAGGCCTCAGCCATGGCCAGATGGTCTCGGAAGAGGGACTCCTGGAGGCTCCGAGGCGAGTGATCGTAGAAGAAGTCCAACCCTGTTTCTCCCACCGCCACGATGCGGGGATGGCTCCGGGCCAGCTCCCTGATGGCGTCCAGATCCCCTTCCGCGGCAGCCTCCGCCTCGTGGGGATGCACCCCCGCTGTTCCCCAAAGTTGGGGGCGGGTCCCAGCCGCGCCGGCAGTCTCCCCGCCGCCATCCAGGAGCTTCGCCACTCGCTCGGCGTCCCCCCGGTCGGAGGCGATGGTCAGGATCTTCCCTACGCCCGCCTGCCCTGCCCGGAGGAGGACCTCCGACCGGTCTTTATCGAATTGAGCGTCGGTGAGGTGGCAGTGGCTATCTACGAGGAGAGGCGGTCCGCACACCGTCAAACAGGCACGGAAGCGCTCTTACGCCTCTTTCGGGCCCTCTCCTTCTCCTTGGAATCCCCGGTGCCCCACCGCTTCTGGATCTCCAGGAGGGCCGGTGATGCCACGAAAATGGAGGAGTAGGTTCCAATGACGACCCCCAGGATCAGGACCATGGTGAAGTCCCGGAGCACGGCCCCTCCCAGGATCAGCAGGGCCATGAGCACGGCCAGCGTCGTCCCGGAAGTCAGGACGGTTCGGGGGAGGGTCTCGTTGATGGACCGGTTCACCAGCTCGGCCGGATCCTCTTTTCGCCCACCCTTCCTGCCCAGGTTCTCCCGGATGCGATCGAACACCACGATGGTGTCGTTCAGGGAGTACCCCACGATGGTCAGGAGGGCGGCCACCGTGGGCAACGCGATGTCCACGCGCAGGAGCGCCAAAAAGCCGAGGGTGAGGATAAGGTCGTGAGCAGTGGCGATGATGGCGGCGATTCCGAATCGGAGCTCGAACCGAATAGCCAGGTAGATGAGGGTGAGGAAGAAGGAGAAGAGAATGGCGAAGGCCGCTTTCTGCTGAAGCTCACCCCCGACCTTGGCCCCAACCAGGTCGGCTTGAACCACCTCGAAGCTCTCGCTCCCGAAGGCGGCCCTGATCTGGCCCTCCAGCTCCTGCCTTACTTCGTCGACACTGGCGTCCTCCATGACGGGGGCACGAATCGTGAAGTCGTGCTCCGCCCCGAATTTGGTGATGGCCGGGGCGTTGGCCCCTCCCAACGCATCCCGGAGTTCCCCGGCCGTCATGGGAATCTCGAATCGGACCTGGATGAGAGATCCCCCGGTAAAGTCCACTCCGTAGTGCTGCCAACTGCCGATGAGGGCCACATTGGCCAGCATCGCCCCAATGGCCACCAGGAGCAGGGCACCGGAGAGGAGATAAGCGGTCTTCCGCTTTTCGATGAACGGGAAGTGGGCGTCGCTGAAGATGCGCATGGAACGCTCTTAGATGCTTATGGGATCGGCCGTCTTCTTCCCGGAGAGGTACAGGAGGAAGAGGGTCCGAGTGACAAAGAGGGCGGAGAAGAACGAAGCCACGATCCCGATGGACAGGGTCACGGCGAAGCCACGAACGGGTCCGGTACCAAACTGGAAGAGGATGAGGGCCGTGATCAGCGTGGTCATGTTCGCGTCCACGATGGCAGAAAGGGCATTCCCGAAACCTTCGTCCACCGCGGTGCGCGTGGCCCTGCCGGCGATGAGCTCCTCACGAATGCGCTCGAAGATGAGGACGTTTGCGTCCACCGCCATTCCCACCGAGAGGATCAGCCCGGCGATCCCGGGTACCGTCAGGGTAGCCTCCAACGCCGCCAATCCCCCCATGACCAGGAGCACATAAATGCTCAGGGCTCCCAGGGCCAGAAGCCCGGCCATGCGGTAGTAGGCGAGCATGATGACCACGACCAGGAGCAAACCGACGATCCCGGCAATGACCCCGGCGTCGATGGAGTCAGCCCCCAGGGAGGGTCCCACCGTTCGCTCCTCCATGATGATCAGGGGAGCGCTGAGGGCGCCTGCCCGGAGGACCAGAGCCAGGTCCCGGGCCTCCTCGATAGGGGAATTCCCAAGCTCGATCTGTCCCGAGGCTCCGATGCGGTCCCGGATGACCGGGGCGCTCATGACCTCACCGTCCAGAACGATGGCCAGGAAATCGCCGACGTGTTGACCCGTGAAGTCGGCGAAGCGTCGTCCGCCCCTCCGGTTCAGTTCGAAATTCACCAGAGGTTGATTGAACTGGGGGTCCCGGTTGGCCGTGGCGTTTTCCAGCATCTCACCGGTCATGAACGCTTCGTCTTCCAGGACGTACAGCCGCCGGTAGGTCCGGGCCCCGACACCCAGAATGTCTTCCCCCCACTGGAGGGACACATCCCTGGGCATGGCCACCTTGACCTCGGGAAGATCCAGGAACTGGCGAGCTACCTCCACATCTTCCTCGGCCACGAAGAAAATGCCATCTCCGTCCCCCTGGCGCAGGAGCCCGGTCAAGGGGCGGAGATCAGCCTGAGGAATCGGCGTTTCCGTCGAGTCGGTGGGTGTCGCCTCCTCCACTTCAGGGGCCTGGACCGAAACGGCGGCTTGGGCCGAGTCAGCGACTTGGGCCGAATCCCCCGCTGCGGCCGAGTCACGGCCCTGGAAAAGGAGCTCCTCCAAAGACTGGGTTTCAGGCGCAGCCTCTTCGGCCTGTCCCATCTCCCTGAGGACGTCGGCCCCCAAGGCGGCTACCACGGCACGGTCCATTCGGGCCAAGGATGACTCGATCCGAGTGGTGGGAAGGACGAGCTTGAACTCCAGGAAGGCGTTGGCCTGAATCAGGTTTTTGGCCCGGTTCTCGTCCTGCATGCCCGGAAGCTCGATGATGAGCCGCTGGGATCCCACCTTCTGGATGAGGGGCTCTTCCACGCCGAACTCATCGATGCGGGTACGAATGATACGTTCCGCCCGATCGATGTGGTCCGCTTTGGCTGAATCGGTGAAGGTTCCATCAGGATCATCCACTTCCAGGACCAGGTGCATTCCACCCTGCAGATCCAGGCCGAGCTTAACCCAGCGGCCGTTCTTCAGATTGTTGGAATACAGGTAGCCCAACGCCACGGCCACGACGATGAAGATGGTGATCAGTCGACCTCGAATGGTCTTGAACATTTGGCTCGAGCCGAGGATCAGGGTCGAAAAAAAAAGAAGGGCCGGAGGCCCTCCTCCGAAAGCCTATAAAACTGTCTAACACGTCGGGTTGTGTCAATTTGGTCCAGCGCCAAACCCTGCCGCCCAAACTCCGGTCCCTCAGAGGAGCGACCGCCGGATGATGGCTTTCACTCGGGCGACGAAGCGGGCTGCCCCCGCGGACTTCGTGACG
>JAUXEE010000277.1 GCA_030618065.1 Gemmatimonadota bacterium | reverse complement strand
TGATCATGGGGCGAGAGGTACACGGGCCCTTCCCAACTCCACCGCTCTTCCTCCGCTTGTGGCCGAAGGCTCACCGTTTGTCCCGTGTTCAGATCCACCCGCCGGAGGCTGGTGCCCTGGGTCTCATAGTAAAGGGTGGCCGGATCATTCTGATCGATGCTGCACACGAAACCATCGGCACCACTGATCATCAGCCAATCAAGGTTTCCAGGACCCCTGTTGCCGCGCTTGGAGTTTGGCGCACCCCAATTGCCGTTATCCTGCAAGCCGGTGTAGACCCAGTACAACCGCTCAGGGCTGAGGCAGACGCTGTAGGACTGAGCGATGGGGAGGTTCCCGAGAAAGTCCCAATGGTCGCCATGGTCGTACGAGCGGAAAAGACCCCCGTCGTTGCCCAGGATCATGTGGGCTCCATCGTTGGGGTCGATCCAGAGCTCGTGGCTGTCCTCGTGGACGCCGGTGGCCAGGTCCTGGGTCATGGTCGCCCCGCCGTCGGTGGACCGGTGTGACCGAGTGGCCAGGGTATAGATGCGTTGGTCATCCGACGGATCGACTCGAATCTGGCTGTAGTACATGGGCCGGACCGCGACCTCGCTGACCTTGGTCCAGCTATCACCGCCATCCTCCGAGCGGTAGATCCCGTTGCTTCCGTCCTCGATCCTGGCCCCGCCGGTTTGCAGGTAGACGATGTTCGGGTCGCCTCGGTAGTAGTCGATACCCGTGCGCCCCATGTCTTCGGGGGGCAGACCTTCCGTCACTTCATTCCAGTTTTGGCCCCCGTCCACCGTCTTGTAGATGCCGCTCTCCGGGCCACTGCTGATGGGAGGCTCTCCCCCTTCGAAGGCATCGCGACGTCGTTGGTAGGAGGCAGCCAGGAGTTCATCCGGGTTGGACGGATTCATCTGTAACTCGATGATCCCGGTGTCCTCGCTGATGAACAGCACCTTCTCCCATGTCTCACCACCGTTAGTGGTCTTGAAGACCCCCCGCTCCTCGTTCGGTCCCCACAACCGCCCAAGAGCCCCCACGTACACAATGTTCGGATCGTCGGGATGGATGGCGATACGGCCAATCTGGAAGCTCTCCCGGAGGCCCATGTTCGTCCACGTCTCGCCGCCGTCCACCGATTTGTAAACCCCGTCCCCCCAGGAGACGGAGTTCCTCGGATTATGCTCCCCCGTCCCCGCCCATAGGATATCCGGGTTCGACTGCGAAAGGGCCAGGTCTCCGAGGGAGATCGTCTTCTCATGCTGGAAGAGGGCTTGAAAGGTGACTCCGTTGTTGTTGGTCTTCCAGACCCCGCCCGAGGCGGTGGAGACGTACCAAACCTTCGGATCGCTCTCCACAACGACGATGCGTAGAATACGTCCCCCAGCCGCGGCCGGACCCACCGACCGCCAGTGGAAGGAGGAAGCCCATTCCGAATCCATGGTCAAGTCGTGAGCCCCACCACCAGCCTGACCTAGAGCCGATGCGGGGAGAGCCAGCCAGGTAAAGAGAGAAGCCAGGGCGAGGAAGCAGGAACGAATCAAGGTAGGGCTCCCATGAGTTGGTCAGCACTCGGCAGGCTCCCGGACGGGGAGCCGTGGGCACGGGAGAGACTATTCGAGACCGGGGGCGGCAGCAAGCCCGGGGCATGACCCATGTGGGCAGGACCCATGGGCATGACACGGAGGGCAAAACACCGGGGGCATGGCGCCGGTATGCTTGCCTGAAATCTCGCGGACCGCATCTTATCTGTCATTCGAAGTGACTCCCTGGAACCCCGAAAGGTGAATTCCATGACCACCTGTCCAGCACCTGGTTGGAGAAACATGGGTCGGCCGATCTTTGGTTCAGCAATCGCCGTGGCCTTCCTCTTCCTCGTACCCGCCATCCTTCAGGCCCAGGGGGGAGGGGACCCACAGCCTCTTCCAACCATCGAAGCCCACACGGAAGGCATGACCCTCATCGACGGGTTCTTCCCACTCTATTACGAATCCGAGCACGACCGACTCTGGATGGAGGTGTCCCGCTTCGATACGGAAGTCCTGCACATGAGCGGGCTGGCGGCTGGGTTGGGGTCGAATGATGTCGGTCTGGATCGTGGCTCGGGTTCCGGGTCCCGCATCGTCACCTTCGAGCGGCATGGCCGAAAACTGATGATGGTCCAACCCAATTACCGCTTCCGCGTGGAAAGCGAAAACCCGGCGGAGGAGCAGGCCGTCAGGGATGCGTTCGCCCGGTCCGTCCTCTTTTCCTTCGAAGTGGAAGCAGAATCTGGGGGGCGGGTTCTCGTCGATCTCACCGACTTTGTCCTCTCCGATCAAACTCAGATCGCGAGACGGCTGGGAGGCTACCAATTCAATCGGGATCGGTCCTCCCTCTACCTCCCCATGACCCAAGGCTTCCCTGAGAACACGGAGATCGAAGCGGAACTCACCTTCGTGCAGGGGGGCGCTTCGACTGGCAGCGGACGGGGCGGGGCCTTCTTCGAGGGGGTCGGGAGCGTGGCAGCCACGGGTGGAGCCGCCAGCCTCCGGGTCCATCAGTCCTTTGTGAAGCTTCCCGACGAGCCCATCGAACCGCGGACATGGGACCCCCGGCAGGCGCTGGGGGCAACGAGTTGGATGGACTTCAACACACCCCTGGGCGAATCCATGACCAAGCGGGTCGTCCGTCGGCATCGGCTGGAGAAAGTGGATCCTTCCGCAGCGATGAGTGACCCGGTGGAGCCCATCGTCTACTACATCGACGCGGGTGTTCCGGAGCCCATGCGCACCGCCCTTCTGGAGGGGGCTCGGTGGTGGAATGACGCCTTCGAGGCCATCGGGTTTCGGAACGCCTTCCAGGTGGAACTCCTCCCTGAAGGCGCCAGCTCGCTGGACGTCCGCTACAACGTGGTCAATTGGGTTCACCGGTCGACTCGTGGGTGGAGCTCAGGGGGGAGTGTCACCGACCCCCGCACCGGTGAAATCCTCAAGGGGACCGTAACTCTCGGATCGGGGAGGGTCCGGCAGGACTACCTCCTGGCCGAAGGCCTCCTCTCTCCCTACGAGACGGGAACCGAAACTCCTCCCGAGTTGGAAGAGTGGGCCCTGGCCCGGTTGCGGCAGCTATCGGCTCATGAGATCGGGCACACCCTGGGATTCGCTCACAACTACTATGACAGCGAGCTGGGCCGGATATCCGTGATGGACTATCCCCACCCCTTGGTCACACTCAATCCTGACGGGAGCCTGGACTACTCGGAGGTTTATGACGTGGGAATGGGGGATTGGGACTACGTCGCCATTGCCTACGGATACCAGGACTACCCCGACGGAGTGGATGAGAAAGAGGAGCTCCAGAAAATTCTGAATGACGCCTGGGATCGTGACAACATCTTCCTCAGTGGTGATGCGAGCCTGCATCCGAAGGTCGACGTCTGGTCCAACGGCAATGACGCGGCTGTAGAACTGGAGCGGATGATGGCCGTGCGTTCCGCGGCCATGAGCCGGTTCGGGGAGAAGGCCATCAAGCTGGGCCGCCCCCTGTCGGAAATCGAAAAGGTCCTGGTGCCCCTTTACCTCCACCACCGATACCAGATCGACGCGGCGGGCTCCATGATCGGGGGGGTGGATTACATCTACTCGCTTCGGGGGGACGGTCGTACGCCCTTCAGCCACGTCTCGGGCGCCGACCAGAGGAGGGCGTTGGGATCTCTCTTGGGCGTCATTGATCCCACCGAACTGGCCCTCCCGAAGCAGCTTATCGAAAGGATCCCCCCTCGCCCCTCCGGCTTCAGAGGCGGCCGGGAATATTTCCCCCGATGGACCGGGGG
>JAUXEE010000040.1 GCA_030618065.1 Gemmatimonadota bacterium | reverse complement strand
TCCGCCGACAGGGACCGGATGGCCGTTGCCGCCTCCTCGGTTCGTTGCTGGAACCGAGGACCCAGGACCCGAAAGTTGGGTCTCGCCGCAAGTTCCACGAGGCCTTCAGCCGAGTTCAAGAACGCCACGTCCTTCACATTCAACTCGTCCTTCAGGAGATCCAGAAGCTCCCCATCCAGAATCAAAGCTCCCGGTGTGACCGCATACATCTTCCCCAAGGGCTGCCGTACGCGGATCTGGACCTCTTCCCTGGCAGCCCGCCCCAAAGACACGAGGCCCCGGACCGCCTCCATTCCTTCTTCCAGATCCCGGTCCACTCGGTGAGCGGCGGGGACGGGGAAGGACGCCAGGTGGACACTCTCGGTCGTGAGGGCCCGGTGGATCCAGTCAGCCACAAAAGGTGTCACCGGAGCTATGACCCGTGTCAGATCGACCAATACCTCCCAGAGCGTCCTGAACGCGGCTCTGGAATCAGGAGACTCCCCATTTCCCCAGAACCGGCTCCGGGAGCGACGGACGTACCAATTGGAAAGATCTTCGCTCAGGAACTCCCCTACCGCCCGGTATGCTTGAGTCACTCGGTATGCCGCCAAGTCCTCCTCGACCTCCGACACCAGCGAAGAGAAGCGGGAGAGGATCCAGCGATCGATGATGGGTCGCGAACCGGGATCCGGATCTGCATCCGAAGGCGCCCACCCCTCCGCCGAAGCATAGATGGAAAAGAACCGATAGGTGTTGAGGAGAGTATCGAAGAACTTCCGAGAGGATTCCCGGACTCCTTCCGGGTCGTACCGTTTGGATGCACCCGGTAGGCTGACCGTCACCAGGTACCAACGAACCGCGTCGGCGCCGTGCTCCTCGATGGCGTCCCAGGGATCGACCACATTACCCCGGGACTTCGACATCTTCTGCCCATTCTCGTCGAGAATGAGGCCGTTCACCATCACGCTCCGGTACGGTTTTCCCCTCCCCAACATGATGGAGATGGCCAGCAGGGAGTAAAACCATCCCCGGGTCTGATCCAGAGCCTCACAGATGAAATCGGCCGGGAAGTGGGCTTCGAATTCTTGGGTGTTTTCGAATGGGTAGTGCCACTGGGCGAAGGGCATGGCTCCGGAGTCGAACCAACAATCCATGACCCCAGGCGTCCGCCGCATGGTGCCTCCGCAGCTTTGGCACGGAATGGTGATCTCGTCGATGAACGGACGGTGTGGATCGAAATTCTCCGGCAAACCTCCGGCGAGATCACGCAATTCCTCCAGGCCACCCACCCAAACCACATGCTCCTGGTCCTCCTCGCAAACCCAGGCCGGCAGTGGTGTGCCCCAGTAGCGGTCCCGGGACAGGGCCCAGTCCACATTATTTTCGAGCCATTCCCCAAAGCGCTTTTCGCCGACCTCAGGAGGGAGCCACTGGACCTCCCCGTTTTCCTTCAGCATCTCCTCTTTCAAAGAAGACGTGGCTGCGAACCATGAGTCGCGTGCCATGTAGATCAGTGGCGAGTCACAACGCCAGCAATGTGGGTAGGAGTGAACAATCGTCTCACTGGAATGGAGGTTCCCTCGCTTTCCAAGCTCCTCGACCAGAAGAGGGTCCGCGTCCTTCACGAACACCCCACCCACCAGAGGGAGGTCTTCCAGGAATCGACCAGCGTCATCCACAGGCCGGAGCATCGCCAAACCGTGGCGCTGCCCAGCGGTGTAGTCGTCAGATCCGAAAGCCGGCGCCATGTGAACGATCCCGGTACCCTCTTCGGCGCTGACGAAATCCTCCAAAACCACGGACCAGCTATTCCCGGCATCCTCCGGAACCGGAACCAGGTCCAGGGGCCTCAGGTAGGACTGCCCCTCCAACTCATCGGCGGAATACCGACGCAGGATCTCCACACCCTCTCCCAGGACTTCCTCAGCCAGTGCCTCGGCCAGGATGAGACGCCGGCCCCCCACCGCCACCTCTGCATACCGGAGGTTGGGGTGGATGGCCAACCCCACGTTCGACGGAACCGTCCACGGCGTTGTCGTCCAAACCAGGAAGGCCCTGCCTTCGGAGTCCGGCTCTCCATGCTCACCCGCAAGAGGGCAGAGGAAGAGAAGGGAGGCGTCTTCAATGTCCCTATACCCTTGGGCCACCTCGTGAGATGAGAGAACGGTTCCACAGCGGGGACAGTAGGGAACGCTCTTATAGCCTCGATATAGAAGCCCACGGCCAGCCAACTCCTTGAGAATCCACCATACCGACTCGATGTACTCCGGGTGGTAGGTGACGTAGGGTCGAGTGTAGTCGAGCCAATACCCGATTCGCTCCGATAGCTTCTCCCACTCCTCCTTGTAGGTGAAGACGGATTCCCGGCAAACCTCGTTGAAGGGTCCGATGCCCACCTTCTCGATCTCGGGCTTCCCGCTGATCCCCAGCTTCCTCTCCGCTTCGATCTCCACCGGAAGACCGTGGGTGTCCCAGCCCGCGATCCGGGTGACGCTCCTGCCCTTCATGGTTTGATGCCGGCAGACCAGGTCCTTCAGGGTCCGGCTGATGATATGATGTAGGCCCGGTTTTCCATTGGCCGTGGGAGGACCCTCATAAAACACGAAGGATGTCCCCTGAGCCGTGGCATCCAAAGTCTGTCGGAAGAGTTCCTCTTCCCGCCATTTCTCGAGAATTCCCTCTTCCAGTCGAAGAGGACTCCTGGGCAACTCCGGATAGCGCATAGAAAAAGTGGTCTCAGGGTTTGGAAAGATGAGCCACAACCCCACGAACCAGGGCGGTGAGACTCGGTTCGGCCCGCTTGGCCGTCTCGATTATGGTGGCCAGGTCGGCAGGCTCCAGAACGTCGGGCAAGCAGGCATCGGTGATGATGGTGACTCCCAGCACCCGCACTCCCATGTGACGAGCCACGATGACCTCGGGGACCGTGGACATTCCTACCACGTCGGCACCCATGGCCCGGAGCATTCGGTACTCCGCCCGGGTCTCCAGATTCGGCCCCTGAACGGCCACATATACGCCCTTGTGCAGGGGAATGCCTTCCTCCGACGCCACCTTCAGGGCCAACTCCTGGAGCTCCCGGTCATACGGCTCGGACATGTCCGGGAATCTGGGACCAAACTCATCCAGATTTGGACCCACCAGGGGGTTATCCCCCAGAAGGTTGATATGGTCGTCCAGAAGCACCAACTCCCCGGGCTTCCAGAGAGGGTTCATTCCCCCGCAAGCAGCAGACACCACCAGGATCTGGACCCCCAGAAGCTTCATGACCCGGAGGGGGAAGGTGACTTCCTGGAGGGTGTAGCCCTCATAGAGATGGAATCTACCTTGCATGGCCACCACCGGAGTGCCGGCCAGGGTCCCGAGAAGGAGGCGTCCCTCGTGGCTTTCTACGGTGGAAAGGGGGAAATGGGGAATCTCATCGTAGGGAATCGAAGCCTCGACCTGGATTTCCCGTGCCAGCCCCCCGAGCCCTGTTCCCAGAATGATCCCCACCCTGGGCTCCACGCCACATCGGGCCCGGATGGCACCATGGGCCTCCCGAAGAAAGCTCAACAGGTCGGCTGAAGGGGGCCTTGTCATGCCCATCCCCTAGCCTTCTTCCCCCCTCTCCTCCTCCTTCTTCAGAAGGGAGAAAAGCCACTTTGGCTCCTGGGGTGAGGAGGAGGTGTCCTCATTCTCCGACGGCGCCTCCTCCGGAGACCAACTCTCTTCTTCCGGCTGGATGTTCAGGTCTGTCGGCTTTGCGCCCTCGAGAATCTGGGTCTCGAAGCCGCCCGGGGCCCCCTCTTCATCACCATCTTCGACCTCGGCCTCGAACTCCTCGACCTCGACCTCCTCGATCTCGACCTCCTCCACCGAGGCTTCCATTCCCTCGGTCACCACCTCCTCATCCTGCTCCGGCTCAGCCTCAACCGGTGCTTCCTCGGCCCCAGACGGTGCATCCTCAGCCTCTTCTTCCTCATCCAGGCCACCGCCGGGCTTCCACCCCCGAAGATCCAGCTCCACCGGTGTATCTTCCAGAGGCCGCCGGGCCTCCTCCACTTCCACGGCGTCCAACTCCCGCTCGAGAAGGCTCCGGAAGGATTTGAGGAACTTGATGCGGTTCCGCTCCAGATCCTCCAAGGCTCTCTGCCGCTCGCGAATCAGGCCCTCGGCTTCACTCAGACGGTGGGCAATTTCCCCTTCGGCCTCGGCTTTGAGAAGATCCACCTCTCGTTTGGCCTGCTCCTGGAGAACCTCCGCGTCATGGCGGCTTTGTTCCCGCACTTCCTCCCTGAGCTTCTGGGCCGTGACAAGCGCTTCCTGGACGGCATTCTCCCGCCCCTCCAGGGCATTCAGTTGGCTCTCGAGCCGGTCGGTCTTTTCTGAGAGGGAGAGGTGGCCCCTCACCAACTCCTCGAACCTCTCGGCCACCAACTCCATGAAGGTATCCACCTCCTCGGGATCGTAACCCCGAAGAATCCGGCGGAAGTCTCCTCTTTTTTTCCGGACGTCCAGTGGTGTGAGGTCGATCATCGCGGGCGCTCTCCAAATAGTGCGGTCCCTATGCGGACCATGGTACTTCCCTCTTCCACGGCCAGCTCGAAATCATTGGTCATCCCCATGGATAGCTCCCGGCCCTCGTAGCCAGGGAGCTTGCACGCTTCCTCCTGAATCCTACGAAGGCCGACGAAGGTTCTTCGAAGAACTCTCTCATCATCTACAAAGGGTGCCATGGTCATGAGGCCCCGAACTTCCACCCCAGGCAACTCCAGGATCTCATGGACTGCCTCTACCGCTCGATCCCGGCTGAATCCGCTCTTGGCTTCCTCTCCGGACAGTTTCACCTGCACCAGAACCGGTACTCGGATGCCGCCTTCGGATGCGAAGCTGGAAACCCGCCGGGCAAGCTTGTAGGTGTCCAGGGAGTGGATCATGTCCGCAAGCTCTACGGCCTGTTTCGCTTTTCGGCCCTGGACATGCCCCACCATATGCCAGGTGGCCGCATCTCGCCCAAGAAGCCCAACCTTCCCCTCCAGCTCCTCGATACGATTCTCACCCAAATCGCGGATTCCCGCCGCCAGAGCGGCCCGGAGAGCCTC
The DNA here is from genome assembly GCA_030618065.1 of Gemmatimonadota bacterium. Lineage (GTDB taxonomy): Bacteria > Gemmatimonadota > Gemmatimonadetes > Longimicrobiales > Gaopeijiaceae > JABDNZ01. The sequence continues at coordinate 4,788 of JAUXEE010000040.1, read as the reverse complement.
CGGTGGATGAGCCTTGGTCACGGCCACCAAAGTGACATCTCCCGGATTCCGCCCAGCCCGCATGGTCGCTTTTTCGATGGCCTCCCTTACTCGTGGGAGATTGTTCAAGAGCCGAGATTCGTACATGGACCGATCTTCTAGACCTTTATTCTAGCGCCTCTGGCCATAAAAAAAGAGGCCTCGCCGGGAGCGCCGGCGAGGCCAATCTCAAAAGTCGTGGGGTCCTCTGCGCCGGTACCTATCGAGTCGTGAAGGTAATGGGCAGGGAAATCCACACCGGCACTCTCTTGTCCCGGTTGAGGGCCGGAGTGAACTGGATGATCTCAGACACCTTGATGGCCGCATCGTCTAGGGCCTTATGCCCGGAGGATTTGTCGACCTGGGTCCTCACGACCTTCCCCTCTTCATCGATAAAGAACCAGATGTCCACCGTCCCGCCGATCCCGGCATCCCGAAGCAGAGGTGGATATTCCCGCTCCAGCACCCGTGCCACCTCTCCCCGGTTCCGGATGTCCGGGCGAACCGTGAAGGGCGTAAAGGTGGGAGCAGCAGAAATGTCAGTCGTCGTCACGTCTTCCGGCGGGGGCGGAAGGTCCTCCACCGGGTTGTCCTCGAACGTCGTCGGGGCAATGGTGATGTCCTCATCGATGTCCGCAGTGGCGATGACCGGCGTCGCAGGTCTGGCAATCATCTCGGGCGGCGGCGGAATCTCGATCTCGGGCGGGAGCTCAATGGCCTCCAACTCGGCGGCATCGTAGGAAACGTCTTCCGCTGTCATCTCCGGCCAAAGGGCGAAGACGGCGAAATGCGCCACTGTTGCCAGAATCATAGAGCCCCAAAACCAGGTTCCGAAAGACCGCTTGAACCGTTCGTTGGCGGTGAGTAGAACTCCCCCTGAACCGGCCTTAGCTTGTGTTGTTTCTGCGCTCATCGTCTTGCCCTCGTCATCTGCCGCTCGAGCTCGGTGGCGAAAACCACGCGAACCACTCCGGCGGACACCAACTCTTTCTGTATTGCATCCATGAAGGAGTAGGGCGTTTCCCGGTCACCTCGGATAGAGATGACCAGGTGGCGCTCCGACCGCGCGTACAAAGGCGCCACGACGTCGGATACCTCCTCCATGGGATAGTTCATGTCGTTGATCCAGATGGAACCGTCCCGCTCCACCCAGATGTTCAGGATGTTCTTCGCCTTCTCGTCGATTTTCTCAGTCGCCGCCGCAGCTGCCCAGGTGATGGGCCGTTCTTTGTCATTCCGAAACACCGTGGAAACCATGAAGAAAATGAGAAGGAGAAAGGCAATGTCAGCCATGGACGAGTTGGGGATCTCCGATGACGCCTTCGACTTCCGATCTAAACCGCCACCTCTGATGGACATGGTTAGATATCCTCCAACATCTGCAGGGAGATCCGCTCAGCGCCAGCCAACTGGAGCGAGTCCAGAACGTCGATCATGAACCGGTGAGGCGCATCGGGGTGGGTTTTCACGGCAGCGATGAGGTTCGGGTTGGCCGTCACCTCGTTACGCCAGAGAGCTTCGATGTCGTCCGGGCGCATCTGCTGAATCGAAGTGGACTCTCCCCGCTTCACCTCCACGATCCCATCAGTGCGGATGATAAGGTGGAGAATGTTGTTCTGGCTTACCGCTATCTCCTCCCCCTGCTCCGGAAGGACGACCTCCAGCCCCTTATCCTTGGGGAAGACTGTCGTCACCAAGAAGAAGACGAGAAGAAGGAAGGCGATGTCGGCCATCGACGCAGTGGGAACCTCGTCGCTGACCTTCGACTTCTTTTGATTGATGACGGCCATATTCCCTTCCCTTTTGTCCTTCTAGTTCTTTACAGGTTCGCCCGGGCCAAAGTTCCCGGGCCCCATGAGGCGATCTCCGAAGTCAACTCCCCTCACCAGGGCCTTTTCCCCCAGGCTCAGCCTAGGGTTCGGAAACGGGTGGCGCCGGCGGTGCGGTGCCCCTCACCACCTGGGAGGAGGCGGAGCCCACGCCCGAAAGCGTTCTCCTGGTGATCTCTTTCCGGACGATGGTGAGCTTTCCTTCCTTCTCCATGTCCCAGCCCAGGTTCAGGATCTGCTGGGTGCCCTGCTCCATGTCCATGATCAAACCGTCGATCCGGGTCACGAAATAGTTGTACGCGATGTTCACCGGAATGGCGATGGCGAGACCGGTGGCAGTGGTGAGAAGGGCCACCTTGATCCCTCCAGCCACCAGGGAGGGATCCACGTCCCCTGCCGCCTCGATGGCTGCAAAGGCCAGGATCATGCCGGCAACCGTGCCCAGGAAGCCCATGAGTGGGGCTACGTTCGCCACCGTGGCCAAAATGACCAGGCCTCTTTCCAGAAACCCCAGCTCGATAGCACCCGCGGTGCTCACCGCTCGCGGAACCTCACCCTCAGCCACGATCCCGAGGCGAATCCGCTTCAAACCGGCCAGGAGGATGGCTGCCGTGGGCCCGGAAGTCTCAGAGGCGATCTGGATTGCCTCGTCGATCCGGCCGGCTCTGGACACTTCCTCCACCCGGGCCAGGACCTCTTTCGCGCTCTTGTGAGCGAGCCAGAGGGTCCAGGCTTTCGCGATGATTACACCTAACGCGATAAGAGAGCAGAGGACCAGCGGGTACATCATGGCCCCGCCATCGGCGAAGAGTGTAAGCAGTTCGTATTGCGAGCCGCTCAAGAGGAACTCCTTTTCTTCCAACGCCCCACTTCCAGGGCACCAGGTTCCGAGATGAACCGGGCCAATCTAGGGATAGGCCCGGGACCCGTCAACGCACAGTCGGTCTTTCTTGACCTCTTTTTCTAACCCCCACCCAGGACCCCCGAGAGAATCTCCCGGAGCCGCGCCTCATCCACCCCGACTTCGATCCTTCCCCCCTGGGCCACCGAGATCCGGGAGGTCTCCTCACTCACCACCACCACCACGGCGTCTGTCTCCTCACTAAGACCCAGGGCAGCCCGGTGTCGGGTTCCCAAGGACCTATCCCGAACGGGGAGTTGCGTCAGAGGCAGGATGGCTCCCGCAGTAACGATTCTCCCTCCGTTAATGATAACAGCACCATCGTGGAGTGGTGTGTAGGGAGTGAAAATTGTCTTGAGCATCTGGGCGGATACGGGAGCGTCAACCGGGCTCCCCGTCTCGGCGTACTCCTCCAGGCCGACCTCCCCCTGAATGGCTACAATGGCCCCGCGTTTCAGGCGTGCCAGCTCAACCACCGCCTCAACGAGCTCATCGGCTTCCTGACTCTCCTCCATGCTTCTCAGGTACCGTATGAATTGGTTATGGCCCAAACGGGCCAGGCCCGAGCGGAGTTCCGGCTGAAAGACGACCAGGGCCGCAATGGCTCCGTACTGGAAAATGGCCTCCAGCAGGTACCGAATGAGGGAGAAATCCAGGATCAGGGCCACGAAGTAGATGCCCACCAGGAGGAGAGCCCCCAGCAACATCTGCATGGCCCGGGTACGCTGGATCAGAATAAGGAGACGATAGAAGAGGATGGCCACGATGAGGATCTCGATGAGATCTCCCCATCCCGGCCGGAGAAACTGAAACTGGTCCCAGACCCGACTCATGATTCTTGTGCCCTATCCTGAGGTGCTCGGGAGCCTTTGCGCGGCCGCACCCCATCACGCGGCCAGGCTCCAAAGATGGCCTGAGTGACGCTCAACCCTTGGACGATGGGAGCCACGTCGTGAACCCGGAAGATCCTCGCCCCCCAAGAGAAGGCCAGGACACATGCGGCGAGGGTTCCGGGAAGCCGCTCCGTGGGCGGAAGCCCGGTGACCTCTCCAATGAAACTTTTCCGGCTCGGCCCCACCATAATGGGGCAACCGAGTACCTGAAGGGAGGCTAGATTCCGAAGGAGGTCCAGGCTCTGACCCCCGGTTTTGGAAAACCCGATCCCCGGGTCCACCACGATTCTCTCCTTGGGAATCCCCGCATCCAGGGCCAGGGAAAGGGAGGCTCCCAGCTCCTGGGTTACCTCTTTCGCGACATCGCCGTACTCCGCCAACTCGCTCATGGTAGCGGGAGTACCTCTCATATGGGAGAGGACCAGGCCGGCCCCCTCCTCGGCGACCACCTTCGCCATCCCGGGGTCGTGTCTCAAGCCCGACACGTCATTCACGATCTGGGACCCGCTTCTCAACGCCTCCCGAGCCACGGCAGCCCTTCGCGTATCGATGGACAACGGCCCCAAACCCGCTTTCGAGGCTTGTCGGATGAAGGGCAAGACCCTCTCGAGTTCCTCCTTCACCGACACGGGATCTGCACCGGGACGGGTCGACTCTCCTCCCACGTCCAAGATTCGGGCACCTTCCATGAGGAGGAGGCGGGCTCGGTTCAAGGCCACCTCCACCGAGGTCAACTCTCCACCATCGAAGAAGGAGTCGGGGGTGAAGTTCATGATCCCCATGACCGCGGGCGTGGAAAGATCCAGCTTCCCCTCAGAGAAACACCATTCAGAAAAGACACGGGGACCGGTCGCTTCCAGCGTCCCGGTCCCCGTGCCTGCCCCGGGCTGGCCGGCTGGCAAGCTCATCGGGGGGCCCGATCCCGCTCGATTTCCTCCAGCCTGAGTTCTTCCTGACGGTCAGCGGGGGCCCCCTCCTCAATCGGTTCGGGCTCTTCTGAGGCGTCCCCAGAGGAAAGCCCCTTTGGCTCGGCAAGGGGCGCCCCGTTGGATGGCACCCCCGGAATAATGAGCTTCTCCAAGGGGGGCAGAGGCTTCCCTTCGGCAAGGAGCTGGATCTCCCCATGATCCAGAGTCTCCCGATCCAG
>JAUXEE010000081.1 GCA_030618065.1 Gemmatimonadota bacterium | reverse complement strand
GGCCGTGGCGGCCATAGGGATTCCCCTGGCCCTGGTGGTCCTCTTTTCAGGTGGGTGGATCCTGACGGGGGGCATGGGCCTTCTGGCAGTCATGGCCAACCGGGAGTTTGGCGCCCTTGCCTCGGCTCGAGGCCTCCGCACCTTTCCCTGGATCGGAATTCCCAGTACCGTGGCGATGGTGTTCATGGCCGGTCTGACTCGTTCCTTTCCGGCCTGGGCTCCCTGGGCCTTGGGGTTGCTTCTCCTCTTGTTCTTCCTCTCCTCTGCCTCGGCCGTGAAGTTTCGGACCCCGGAGGAACGACCCCTCCTCGCCGCCTCTCTCACCTTGGTTGGGACCCTTTACTGGGGGGGGTGTTTTTCTTTTGCCATCTTCCTTCGCCACCTTCCCGAGACGACGGGGTGGCCGGATCCGGCCCTGCTCAACCAAGGAGCCGCTCTCCTGGCCTTTCCCCTGGCTGTTACCTGGACGGCGGACACGGCGGCATACCTTGTTGGAAGTCTATTCGGGCAGCGCCGGATGATCCCCTCCGTCAGCCCCGGAAAGACGGTGGAGGGAGGGATCGCAGGGCTAATGTCTGCGGTCCTGGTGGGAGCTTTCATGGGATGGGTTTTCTTGGATATTCACCCGGATCCGGGAGTTGCCGGCCTGCTGGGTGGGGCCATGGGATTTCTCATGGGGATCACGATCCAGCTCGGCGATCTCATCGAGTCCCTCTACAAGCGGGAGGCGGGCGTCAAAGATTCGGGGAGCCTGCTTCCGGGCCATGGCGGGGTCCTGGATCGCTTCGATGCCCTGATCTTCACCCTTCCTCTCACCTACGCTTTGGTTCGCCTGGTGGACATCCTCCTATGATTCGAGTCGCCATCCTGGGGTCCACGGGCTCTATCGGGCGAAGCACTCTGGAAGTCATCGAGCGGCACCCGGACCGCTTCGAAGTCGTGGCTCTCGCAGCCAATCAGGCCTTGGAACCCCTGGCCCTGCAGGTGCAACGGCACCGTCCCCGAGTCGCGGTACTGAGCAAGGAAAAGGGACTTCGTGGACGGAATGACCTTCCCCAGGCCCGTTGGATGGAGGGTCGGGAGGCCCTTCTGGAAATCACCGAGTCCCCGGACGTGGACGTGGTGGTGAACGCCCTGGTGGGGTCGGTGGGGCTGGAACCCACCCTCCAAACGCTCCTGGCGGGGAAACGGCTGGCCCTGGCCAACAAAGAGAGCCTGGTGGCGGGAGGGAAGCTCGTGGTGGCCGCGGCAAAAAGGGGGGGCGGAGAGCTCATTCCTGTGGACAGTGAGCATAGCGCCATCTTGCAGTGTCTCGAAGGCTACGAAAGGGAATCGGTAAAGCGGTTGGTTCTGACGGCCTCGGGGGGCCCCTTCCGCGGTTGGAGTGCCGAACAGCTTCGAGATGCCCACCCCTCCCAGGCCCTCAACCATCCCACCTGGTCCATGGGGGACAAGATCACGGTGGACTCGGCTACCCTCGCCAACAAGGCCCTCGAGGTCATCGAAGCTCACTTCCTGTACGGGATCGATTATGATTCTCTCGGGGTAGTCGTTCATCCTCAATCCATTGTTCATTCCTTCGTGGAATTCGTGGATGGATCCGTGCTGGCTCAATTGGGATTTCCTACTATGGAACTCCCCATTCTGTATGCCATGAGCTATCCGGAGAGGGTGGAGGACCGCTCATTGCAGACGTTTGATCCGGTGAAGGCTTCACCTCTGGTTTTCGAAGAAGTCGACCGGGATGCCTTTTCCCTCTTCAGCCTGGGGGAGCGAGCGGGACGGGCGGGTGGCACCTCCCCCGCGGTTTTCAATGCAGCCAACGAGTCGGCGGTGGAGGCGTTTCTCCAGGAGAGCATCGGCTTTCCCCAGATGACGGAAGTGGTATCGGAAGCCATGGACCGGTTGGGGAGGCACCCTGTCGAGAGTTTGGAGCAAGTGCTGGATGTGGATCGGGAGGCTCGGGCCATTAGCTGCGAGCTGATCAGCATCCTCAAAGGGAAGGAATCGAAAAGGAAGTCATGACCGTTCTGGCCACGATTGTCGTCCTGGGAGTTCTCATTTTTGTCCACGAGCTCGGCCATTTCTGGGCCGCGAAGCTCGTGGGCGTGGAAGTACAGCGTTTCTCCATCGGCCTCGGCCCCCGCATCTGGGGTGTGAAATGGGGAGAGACGGAATACGTCTTCAGCCTCATCCCCCTGGGTGGGTACGTGAAGATGGGCGGGATGGAGGACGAAGTTCTGGAAAAGCTGGAAGGCGGAAACCCCAAGGAACCCAGGGTTCCCGGTCCCCGGGACTTCGACGGAAAGCCCATATGGGCACGGACTCTGGTCATCTCCGCCGGCGTCATCATGAACATGGTGTTCGCCTTTGCGATCTATGCTGGGGTGGCGGGAGTCTGGGGGGTCACTGAGTACGCCACTACCAGAGTCGGCAAGGTTTACGAGACCTTGGTTCCCCCGGGGACCGAGGCCATGGCCGAAATCCCCATCGGCGCCGAGCTGGTTCGGGTGGGGGAGAGGGTGGTGGAAGATTGGGGGGATGTCTGGGGCGGCCTGGCCCATGCCTCGCCGGGGCCCCTGACGGTTGACTTCCAAAACCCCGACGGGCAAGTGGTGATTCAAATCCCTGAGGATGAGGAAGACCGCCTGAGGTTGGCGGCGGCCGTTTCTCCTTGGATCTCCGCCACGGCAGGAGTGGTGACCTCCAACTCACCCGCTGAGGGGGGCGGCCTGGAATCGGGGGACCAGATTCTGTCGGTGGGTGGGACCCCCGTCGTGAACTGGTTCGACTTTTTGGAGGCCATCAAATCCCGCCCGGGGGCCAGGGTGGAGTTGGAGGTCCTTCGGGACGGCAGGGAACTGACCCGGGCCGTGACGCTGGAGGCTCAGGAGGAGGAGGACCCGGTCACGGGGGAGACGAGGACCGTCGGTCAAATCGGGATCTACATGCCCCTCGAGGAGTTGGTCCACACCCGGGTTGGTCCCACAGAGGCTCTGGTGGTGGGATATCGGGATACAGTGGGGGTGGCGGGCATGATTCTGGGATTCCTTCGCGACCTGGTCACAGGGAACGTCTCCCCCAGGTCCGTGGGCAGCATCATCACTATAGGAGAGATCTCGGGCCAGGCTGCCGCTCAGGGGTTGGAATCCTTCCTGAGCTTCATGGCCCTCTTCAGCGTGAACCTCGCCATCCTCAACCTGCTTCCCATTCCGGTTCTGGACGGAGGTCACCTGGTTTTCCTGGCCATCGAGGCTGTCCGGGGGGGAACCCCCCTCTCGGTGGAAGTTCGGCTCCGTTGGAGTCAGGTGGGCTTCGTGGTTCTCCTGGGAATCATGGTCTGGGCCCTCTCCAACGACTTCATGAGGTTGTTCGGGATGTAGGGAGTCCCACCGGAAGAGTCGCGGCTCGCCCCCCTCTCCGATCGGCCTTCTAGATCAGCGGCAACTGGCCCGGTCCCAACCGCCGTTGAAGCTCCGCCACATCCATGAGCTGAGTGGGCGTGTCCTGCTCCGCGACCTGGAGGATTCCCTCGTAGCCGGCTCCCCTGAGGGCATGACCCACCACCGCTTCGGCCAAGTCCGGCCGGTTGCACTCCGCGGAAAGATGAGCCAATACCACCGCTGCCAACCGGGGATGGAGGAGCTCCACGGCAAGCTGGGCCGCCGCCTCATTCGACAAATGCCCATGGCTGGACGCGATGCGGGACCTCACCGACGCGGGATAATTGCTCTGGTGAAGAAGGGCTGGATCGTGGTTCGCCTCCAGCACCAGCACGTCACTTTGGGAGAGGGCATGCCGAACTTGGGAAGTGGGCCGCCCCAGATCCGTGGCCACCCCCAACTTGAATCCGGTCTCGGTATCCGTGAGGGCCAGGGCAACTGGATCTCGGGCGTCGTGGGCGGTCAGGAAGGGCTCAACTCTCAGGGACCCCACCGAGAAGGGGAACCCTGCTCGATAGGGTCTGAGCTCCTCCGTCCCTCGGAATAGGGAGCCGCAGGCCTCCCGTGTCAGGTCCGTGAGGAAGATCGGCGTCCCATGGCGACGGGCGAAGATCCCCACGCCCCGGGTGTGGTCTCCGTGATCGTGGGTGACGACGATGGCATGGATTTCTTCGGGCAGGACGCCCAGGGACCCGAGGCGATTTTCAAGGGCTTTCGCGCTGAAACCGGCATCCACCAGGACCCGGGTGTTCCCGCCCATGACCAGAATGGAATTTCCCCGGCTTCCGCTTCCCAAGACCGAGACCTTCACTTCTCGGGGCTCCTAGGAGTCGTTTTCGATGGAACGGAGGGGTCGCGAGGCCTCCCAGGCTCGGCGGAGAACAGTCTCCATACCCTCCCCCAGTTCCATTCCTCGTCGGCCCATGGCACAGGTGGCGACTTCCAGGAATCTGTCCAGCCGGAATTCGGTGAGGTCCACTCCGCTTCCCCAGGAGAAAGGGGGGACATAGGTGGGCGGCATCCGGCCTCCGAACAGGTTGCTCCCAGCTCCCACCACGGTTCCTGTGTTCAGAAGGGTGCCGATGCCGGTTTTGACGTGATCTCCCAGAAAACACCCCACCTTCATCAGCCCCGTATCCCGGGGTCCCTGGACCCCTCCCACCCGGACATGGCCGTAGTTGTTCTTGAGGTCGGAGTTGGTGGTGAATGCCCCTAGATTCACCCATCGGCCCAGGTAGGCGTGGCCCAGGAATCCGTCGTGACCCTTGTTGGTGTAGCCCAGGATGATCGTGGATTCGACCTCCCCCCGAACCTTACAGACGGACCCAATGGAGACCTCCGAGAGGGATCCGCCCAAGAGGGTGGAGTCGGGTCCTACGTAGGCCGGGCCCGCGAGACGAGTATGGGAGCGGACCACGACTCTGTCCGAAAGCCGGATGGGGCCACCGCTCACGTCGAACAGGGAGCCGGGCTCCACCATCACTCCCCTTCCCAGGGAGAGGAGGCCATTCCCGAGGATGTAGCAGCCCGGGATCTCGACGGCGGCGTACCCGGGGAAGAAGCGAGGAATGTCCTCCCGGAGCTGGTCCCCGTTCTGGGTCATGAGATCCCAGGGGGCGTCCAGGATCCTTCCCTGGACCTCCGCTCTCCGGGAGCCGGGTATGGTCTCGGGGCGCCGGAAGGCGTTGCGGGGAGGTGTGTGGGTCCCTGGTGGAAGCGCCCATCCCACCACCCGACCGTCCAGGTAGAGAGAGGTCACTTCCTGGGAAAGGGCAGGGGCGGGGCCGGAGAGAGCCACACGAGAGCTCTGGAAGATCCGATATCCGTTTTGGGAAATGCCTCCGGGATCCACCACCGGGGGAGATCCGGGCTCGGAGAAGCCGGCCAGCGATTCCTGGGCCAGGTGACCTTCACAGGTGGAGCCCCAGTACTTTTCCGACCGCTCCCTCAAGAGAAGGGCCCCGAAGAGGAGCTCCCCTGCAGGCCGGGTCAGGGCAAAAGGATCCCAGGACCGGGTCACGTCGTCATCAAAGAGGAAGAGAGAGTAGCTCATGGGCAGTCGGGTTCCTGCATCAGGGTTCCTCCGTCGGGGTCCCTCCGTCAGGATCTCTCAGGTGAGACGGAAGGGCTTCCAGGAGGGATTTCAGGTCGGGTGTCTTGGCCCTGTCGGCCACGAGAACGATATCTCCGCTCCGGACTATCGCCAGCCCTTCGACGCCGAAGAGGACCACGGTTCCCTCTTCGGCCATGACGATGTTCTCACGGGAATCCACAGCCTGGACGGACCCCAGGAGCACGTTGCCCTTCCCATCCGGGGCGCGGGTCCGGGCCAAGGCTTCCCAGGCCCCCACATCGTCCCACTGGAAGGTGGCCCGGAGGCTGGCCACCCGGGAGCTCCGCTCCAGCACGGCCTCATCCACGGAGATGACCGGGGCCTCCCGGAAGAAGCCCTCCACGTCTCCTTCCTCCAGGTGGGGAATGAGACGCCCGAGCTCCGGGGCCACCGCTCTCACTTCCTCCAGAAAAAACCCCGCCCTCCAGAGGAATATCCCGCTGTTCCAGAGGTACCCGGCCGCCAGGTATTCCTGTGCGGTATCCCTGTCGGGTTTCTCCACAAAGGACTGGACCCGGAAGGCATCGACCCCACCCTCCGCCGGAATTGCCTCCCCGGGTTGGATGTACCCGTACCCCGTTTCAGGCCTTGTCGGAGGGACGGCGACGGTAAAGAGGGCGTCGGTGGTTTCCACCGCCCTCGCCCCGGCCCGGATCAGGGTGGAGAAGGCGTCGAAGGGGTCGATGGCGTGGTCGGCGTGAAGGGAAACGAGGATCGCATCCGGATCGATCTGAGAGATTGCCCAGGCGGCCCATACCAGGACCGGCCCCGTCCCCCGAGGCTGGGGCTCCACCAGAAAAGAGGAGGGATCCAAATCCCCCAGAGCCTCGCGGAAGGGCCCCAGGAGATGGCCTCCAGTCAAAATCCGGATTCTGTCTTCCGGCACCAGGCCCCGGGCCCGGTCCAGCGTATCCCGAATCAGAGGCTGCTCCCCCGCCAGGGGAAGTAGTTGTTTTGGTCTGTTCGGAGTGCTGGCGGGCCAGAACCTTGTGCCCGATCCTCCGGCGAGAATCGTGACCCAGAGGTTGGGATCAGGGGGTATCGACGAGCTCGTGGATGCGGGCAAGGAGCTTCTTGGGGCTGAAAGGCTTCGTGAGGAAGTCGTCGGCTCCGATTCGGAAGGCGGCTTCCCGGTCGGCGTCCTGACCTTTCGCGGTGAGAATCACCACGGGTAACCCTTCACGATGGGGCAGGCGCCGGGCGAACGCCAGGACCTCCAGGCCGGAATGTTCCGGCATCATGATGTCAAGAAGGGCCAACTCATAACGGGTGGGGCCCTCCAGAAGCTCCATCGCCTTGGCCCCGTCCACCGCTTCATCTACAATGAATCCGGACGTCTCGAGGAAGGTGGCCAGGATTCGCCGAATATGGGGCTCGTCATCCGCAACCAGGATTCGGCGTTGGGGGGGAGCAGAGTGGTCCCGGTCCGGCATACCACGTCCTCCTCTTGTCCCGGGGGATCAGCGGGGCGGAACCTACCCGGCGTGTGGTGTAAAGTCAAGGAACTCCGGGTGTTTTCAGGGTTGACACCCAAGCTGCTTTTCCGATAGTCTTTTCGATCTACTAAACCTTTGGCACATCATGAGATCAACGACGCATTCAGATTCAGTTACGAGCCCTCTTCGGGGCCCCCGGTGGACCTTCCGACCCTCCTGGGCATGGTCGGTCCTCTTCCTCCCCCTCCTGGCGAGTGTCATGGCCTGCGAAGACGATCTGTTCAAGATCAAGTGGGAGGAGAACCCCGACACGGTGTACCTCTTTTCCCTCGCCAGGCCTGAGCTCAATCTTCTTTCGGCCTTCAACTTCATTTCCCGAATCCCGATTCGGATCGAGTCTCCCAACGCCACGGGAAATTGGGATATGGTCCTGGACACGCAGGGGGGTGACTTGGTTCTTCTGCCCCCCGGGGCTATTGGGGTCCCCAACTCCATGGCCCGGATCATACCCATGGGGGACATGGAGTTCGATGAGGTGAGGAGAGCCCCGTCCGACACGACCCTATACATTGGGGATGAGCCCGTCCCCGTGGAAATCGGCCACATCTATGTCATTCGAACTCGTCAGAAGGCGGGACTGTACGGCCAGAGGTGTGTC